>JAYSLK010000126.1:0-3103 GCA_043725585.1 Actinomycetota bacterium | reverse complement strand
CCGGAATACCTCGGGCATGTTGGGTGCTCACATCATCATGACCCGCTATGTCGTTCATGTTCGTACCTCGATGCCGCCGACCGAAGCGTTCGCGTACATGGCCGACCTCACGAACCTCGCCGAGTGGGATCCCGGTGTCGCCCGGGCCGACCAGGTCGAGGGCGATGGTGCCGGCCCAAACGCTGCGTACGATGTCGCCGTCAAGGTGCCCGGGCGTCCGATGACGCTGCGCTACGAGACCGTTGTCTACGACGGCCAATCGGCCACCATGACCGCTGTCGCCGAGAACGCACTGATCACCTCGAAAGACACGATCACGGTCGAAGCCCATAGCAGCGGCTCGATCGTCACGTACGACGCGGAGTTGAAGCTGAAAGGCCTCCTTGGTCTGGCGGACTCGATGCTCGGGCTGATGTTCAACCGGATCGGTGACCGCGCCGCCGCGGGGCTGGTCGAAGCACTTTCCGGCGAACGCGTCACCACGTGAACGTCATCGGGATCGTCTCCCGACGGCACCGAAACGCCGGTCACGGGCACACCCTCAAAACCACGCCTCGGCCAGCCCACTACCGTGTCCCTCGCAGGGATCTCCTCGTCGTCGCATTCGTTCAACAACTGCAACGGTGACTGGACACCCGCACCCGCACGCGGACCCTCACCCCCAAACCCTCTCCCCGCCTCAACGAGAAGAGCCCCGTGAATTCGGCTTTGCTTCGCACCTGGTTCTCCGACCGCTCCTGATGATGTCTTGACGTCGCCTGTCGGCGAAGCATGCGACGAGCGACTCAGGTCTGGGGTTGCCACGAGCTGAGGTCGGGATGGTCGGCCGGCAACGGGAGCACCTCGACCGAGCCCGTTCGTGCGCTGCGATACCACGCCGTCACCAGTTCGAGCGTCGCTCGTGCGTCGTCCAGCACGATCGGGAACCTGCTGCCTTCGCGCAACGCATCGACGAACCCCTGGAACTGACCGTGGTAGAGCGGCTTCGTCGGGGTGATCTCGCGAAGCACCGCTTCTGCGGCCTCTGCGGCCCACGTGCGTTTGAACTCGAAGCTCCACGGGTCTGCGGCAGGGTCGTAGGGCGAGGTCGACGACTCGATCGTGACGTGCTCGAAGCACCACGTCAGCCGACTCGACTCGGTTGCAGCCCCGAGGGTGACGTTCATCGACATCAGGCCACCGTCGGCGGTACGTCCGATGGCCACCGCACAATCGTCGGTCTCGATGTCGTTGACACGTGTTGCTGTCAGGGCACGTACTTCGGCGAGCGGCCCACCGATCCACATGAGCAGGTCGTGGATGTGGATCGATTGGGTGAGCACCGACCCGCCACGTTCTCCGGCCCAGGTACCACGCCACGGCGCCTCTGCGTAGTAGCCGCGACCGCGCCGCCACCACGTGGATGCTGATGCGGTGTACAGCCGACCGGCCAAACCAGCGTCGATGAGCGCACGCGCTCTCAGCGCCCCATCGCCGAAGCGATACTGGAGGATCGGCATCAACCGAGCACCGGAAGTGGCCGCTGCGCGTTCGGCCATGATGCGTAGACGGTCACAGGCCTCGACCGAGTCGACGAGCGGCTTCTCGCAGATCACGTGAACACCGGCTTCGAGGCACTGGCGGATCTGCGCCTCGTGCATCGCTGGCGGTGTGCACAGATCGACCACGTCGACGCCGGTGGCCAGCATCGCATCCAGCGAATCGACAGCAGGCACGTGCCAGTCGTTCGACACGCGAGCACGGCGCTGCTCGTCGACATCCGCGATCACGGTGACCGATGCTCCATCGGCCTCGCGCCATCCGACCAAGTGCATCTGCCCGATGCCGAGGCCGACCACGCCGACGGACAACTCCGACCTCACGTACCCCACCTCGTCGCGCCTCGTTGTGCGGCGAGCACCAGTTCGCACACGGCGAACACGTGCTCTTGCGACATGAGGCGCTGCCCGCCGTCGGCGATGTCGGACAGGAACACTTCGGCCCAATCGACCCGATGGCGCGACACGTCGACCCGCCGTGTGCCCATCGCGTCGACGACGATCAGGTGCTCAGCACCCGGTTCGCCGGCGACGTCGACGTTCGCCCGGACCTCGATCACACCACTGGTGCCGACGATCGTCAGCCGCACGTCTCCCCATGTGCCGAGACCGTTCGCGGTGAGATAGTCGAGCCGGTGGTCGCCAACCACACCGTTGGCTGTCAGGGTCATCGATCCGATGTCCTGCATGGCTGGATGGTCGGCGCACGCCACGTTGCCGACCGCAGCGAGCTTCACCTCGGCCCGTGCCGACGGCCCGTCGGCGCCGACGGCGACCGCAAGGAATTGATCGGCCTGATGCGAACCGATGTCGACCAGGATGCCACCGGTGGCCGCGGGGTCCCAGAACCAGTTCGGCCGGTGGGACGCACTCAGCAAATGTGGGCCCGCACCGACGACGTGGACCACCTGGCCGATAGCGCCGTCCCTGGCCAGCTTCACCGCTTCGCCGATCGCCCGATTCTCGAACCGCTCGGAGAACAGCACCGTCCACGGCCGCCCGCCGCGCCCGGCGATCGCACTCCGCACCTCAGCCAGCTGCACGGAGGTGGTGACCCCCGGCTTGTCACTCAGCACGTGTTTGCCGGAACGCAACGCGGCAACAGCGACCGCCGCTCGTGTCGATGGCACGCCGGCGAGCACGACGAGTTCGATCGACTCGTCGTCCAGGATCGCGTCAGTGGGGCACTCGACCGAGTCCCGCTGCCACGCCGCGTACTTGCCGACGAGCCCGCCGACGGGGGCGTGTGCTGCCGCGACCGCACCGACAGACACCAGTCGATCGACGATCTGGAACAGGTGGAGGTGGTCGGCCCCGATCACGCCGAAGCGGACCATCACGACACGCGTCGTGTGGCAGCGGCGAAGTCCACCGCCCAGGTGTTCGCGCCGTTCGACAGCTCGTAGCGCAACGATTCGTGTTCGACGGTTCCCCACGGGCTCTCATGACGGGGGTGGCCGCTGAGTGGCTGTTCCGCACCGGCGACAGTGAACGCACCAGTGGAAGAGAACCCGAGCTGACCCGACGATGGCGAGGTCCACGCGACCTGGAAACCGTCCGAGGTC
>JAYSLK010000125.1:0-2700 GCA_043725585.1 Actinomycetota bacterium | reverse complement strand
GCCCCACTCGCCAGCAACTTCAGTGCGTCGCGCCGATCTCTTTGCTGCATCGTTCCCTCCGCCACCGGGCGGTCCGCTCCGCCGGTCCGGATACCCTCTCATGTCGGTCGCGAACGAGAAACATCTGCTGACCAGCGTCAATGCGGTACGTGGTCGCGCAGACGCCAGTGGTGCGGCCTCCCTGGACGGGCGCTCGATCGCTTGACGAACTCTTGACGAAACGTCCGTGCCGATCCGGGTCGCCGACGCGGGGAACGCCGACTCAGGACGTCAGCGTGAGCTGCCTGTCGCGATCGTCGTGGTTTTCATCGGTGCCGCCAGAGTGGCCCGTTCGCAACGAGCGCAGTGGCAGGCACGGCAGCAGTAGCAGCAGCGGGAACACGAGCGACTTCTGACGGGTGAGGATGCCCAGGTTGGCGAAGCTGGTGTAGGCCAGTCCGGCAGCAAACAGTGCGGTCATTGCAAATGCAACGTACGGAATGGTGAGGATCGAGCGCGGCACCGAGAACAGCCGTCGCCACGACAGCACGCACAGCCCGATGAGCGCGCCCATCTCCACGGCCGACAGCAACTGCAACAGTCCGCGCGCTTCGTTGAGCATCGGTCGCGTCAGCGTGCGCAGTACGGCGAAGGGCCAGTCCTTCGGCCCGCTCACGATCGGTGGTGCAAAGCTCGATCCTCCGGTGTCGGATCGGCGGGTGGTCTCCTCCAGGATCGCAGTGATGCCCGAACCGACGGATGTCTCCTCGTCGCCTGGCTTCAGGTAGCGCAGGGCGAACTGGCCCACGATCACGAGGGCGAAGGCTGCGAAGGCCACCACCGACACCAGCATCAACACCTCGGTGCCGCGACGTCCGGTGTGTCCGGTACGTTCGGTTCGACCGAGGCTGCGGCTGAGGGCGACCAGCAGCGCAGCGAACGCGCCCGCCAGCCAGACGCCGGCGATGTGGGGCCGGATCAGTGCCGCACCAGCCAGGCCGGCCACGGCGAGCAGCAGGGACGGCACGAAGCCCCGGCGTTCGAGCAGCCGGGCGATGCCGAGGGTGCCGACGCCCAGGAAGCAGATCATCAGCGCTTCCTTGCCGATCGACGACGGCCAGTACACGAGGCTGGGGGCGACCGCGCACAACCACGCGTAGCGGCGCTGGGCCAGGCCGGGCACGCCGATGCAGGCGGCCTTCACGAAACAGGCGACGCCCCAGAACGCGAGCCAGCCGAAGATCACGAAGCCGGCGAGCTTGCTCGAACCGACGAAGGTGTAGACGAACGAGGTGAATCGCTCGACGAACACGGTGCCGGTGGCGCCGGGCAGCACGGCGCCCAGGTTGTTCGTGCCGTCCCACACGGTGCCGGCCATGTACCGCCCGTACTCGTGGTAACGGCCGGCGTCGGAAGCGCCGCCGTACACGTCGAACGCGATCCAGTAGCGGGCCGCGCTGCCGCCCAACTTGAGTGCGAACGCGATCAGCATCGGCAGCACGAGCGGTTGGAGCTCGCCACCGAACAGTCGACGCACACCGAGCACGGTGACCACCGCCATCGGTGGGGCCACGATCATCGCGCCCCAGATGTCGTAGGCGATGTTGTTCATCGCCCACGTGAGGCCCAGTAGGTAGCCGATCGCGACGCCGATGACGGCGATGCGCCCACCCTCGTTGGTCATCGCTGGGTGGGGGGCTGGCGGCGGAGGAACTCGTCGATCTCGTCGAGGTCGAGGTGCCTGCCCAGCGGATCCGGTGACGGCCGAGCCGGTTGCGCCGACGGCCGCGACGGAGACGATTGCGACCGTGCCGCCGGCGGCCGCGCCGGCGGGTCGCTCGTCCCTCGATCGACGCGACGGCGACCCTTGGCTTCCTTGCCCGCTTTGGCCGGTTCGGGGTTGGGTTGCCGACGTTCCGCGTAGTCGTAGTAGTACTCGGTGGCGTCCTGCTTCAGGCCGACGAGCACCAGCACCACGGGTGAGGTGGTGAGATCGCGCAGGGTTGCGATGGTTCGCTGTGCGGCCACCATGTCGGTGCGCCCGGGGCGCACCACCATGATGATCACGTCGGCCATCGGAACGAGCTCCAGCACCTCGGCGGTCGCGGCGACCGGTGAGCTGTCGATCACGATCGCATCTGCGCTCTGCGCGAGCCGGGGCATCAGCGAGGCGGTTGCTCGTGCCAACTCGTCGGGCGAACCCAGCCCACCGAGGTCGAACAGTGACAGGTTGGCCACGTGGGTGCGGCGCAGCAACGAGTCCGGCTCCACCCATGCGAGATCGTCGAGGGTGTAGGCCGTGGTCTCGAACGGGTTGTCGGCCAGTCGCGTTGCGAGCTGCGGGCGGCGGAAGTCGATGTTGACCGCAATCGTGCGCAGGCCTGTCTCGGCGAAGGTAGCTGCCAGGTTGCTGGCCAACGTGGTCTTGCCCTCGCCTGGCCCTGCGGACACGACCAGCGTGATTCGTGCCCTTGGTTCGGGTGGCAGCGAGCTGTGCACGAAGCCGATCACGTTGCGGAGCGTGCGATAGGCATCGGAGAGCGAATCGTGACGTCCGCTCGACAGGATCGAGATCGCCTGCTTGTCGTCCTTCGCCTCCGGGATCACCACCCGGGCGCGCAGGCCGGTGACTTCTTCTGCCTGCTCGCGGGTTCGGATCGTACGGTCGAGCCGCCCGAGCATGATCGCCACGCCCAACCCCAGTGCGCCTCCCACGAGGGC
>JAYSLK010000124.1:0-9555 GCA_043725585.1 Actinomycetota bacterium | reverse complement strand
CGTCGCCGATCATCGTTGCGTGCTCCGCGGCAGAGATGATCCATCCCGGGGCCACGCCCACGAACAGCGTGAAGCCGACGGCGAGCACGATCGCGATGGTGGTCGACACGGGCAGGCGAACGCTTTCCCGAGCATCGTCACCGGCCTCGGGCTCGGTGATCCACATGCTGATCATGATCCGCAGATACAGGAACGCTGCGATCACCGACGCGAGCATGGCGATGACGGCGATGGCGATGCTCTTTTCGTCGACTGCGGCCTTGATCACCCCGAACTTGGCGATGAAGCCCGACGTGAACGGCACACCCGCCTGCGCCAGCAAGAGGACGGTCATCCCGAGAGCGAGCGCCGGCCGACTGCGGCCCAGACCACGAAACGCACCGATGTCGGTCTTGGAGTCGCCCGTGCGTCCGACGACGGTGACGATCGCGAACGTGCCCAGCACCAGAACGGAGTAGAGCAGCAGGTACAACAGCGCCGACGAGATGCCCTGGCCCGGATCGGCTTCACCGGCGGTGTGGCCGGCGGCTTCGACGCCGACGAGGATGAACCCGGCGTGGCTGATCGACGAATACGCGAGCATCCGCTTCACGTTGTTCTGCACCACTGCCAGGATCGAGCCGACGACCAGTGTTGCCACGGCGATCACCCAGATCACCGGACGCCAATCGTCGCGCCAGTTCGGCAACGCCTGGGTGAGCACGCGCAGCATCGCGGTGAATGCCCCGACCTTGCCAGCTGACGCCATGAACGCGGTCACCGGGGTTGGAGCGCCCTGGTAGACGTCGGGTGTCCAGAAGTGGAACGGCACCGCCGACACCTTGAAGGCCAGCCCGATCAGCAGCAGTGCGACACCGGCGAGCACCAGAGCGTCGTTGCGTTCGGTGGGCACGACGTCGGTGATCGCAGCGACGATGTCGTCGTAGCGCGTGTGCCCGGTCGCGCCATAGATCAATGCGATGCCGTAGAGGAAGAAGGCCGACGAGAACCCACCGAGCACGAAGTACTTGAGGCCGGCTTCCTGACTCTCCAACCGTCGGCGATGGCTGGCCGCCAACACGTAGAACGAGATCGACAGCACCTCCAGACCGAGGAACAGCACGATCAGATCGTTGGCCATCGCCATCGTCACACCGCCGACCGCAGCGGTGAGGTACAGCGCGTACACCTCGGGGCCTTCCATCCGTTCACGGCGCAGGTAGTCGTCGGTGACCAGGGTGGCGAGCAGCACGGCAACGGCGATCGCGATGGTTGCGAACATCGAGAAGGCATCGAGCACGATCGCCCCGCCGACCAGTGTGCGGGCGCCCTGATCGGTGACGTCGTCCCACAGGACGAAACCCATCACCATGGTGGCGCCGGCCGCAGTTGCGGTGAGCCCGGCGTACAGACCGCGCGGCCAACGAGGCGTGAGCGATCCGACCACGAGCAGCACCAGCGCAGCGCCCAGCAGGATCAGCAGCGGGGCGAGGTCGAACCAGGAAATCGGCGGACCGACGAGCGAGTCGGCGTTCACGGCTGCGCCTCTGCTTCTGCTTCTGCGTCGTCTGCCGGAGTGTCGTCTGCCGGAGTGTCGTGTGCCTCCGTGTCGTGTGCGTCGACGTCGATCGGTGCCGGGACGGACGGCTCTTCGTAGCCGGTGTGCTCACTCACGTGGGAGATCAACGCCTTCACGCTCGGCTCGATGCGGTCGAGCATCGGCTTTGGATACACGCCCGTGAACACGATGAGACCGATGAACGGCAACAGCACCGCGGCTTCCTTCGCGCGCAGTTCGGGGAACGAGCGATTGGCCTCGTCGGGCTCGCCGTGGAACACCCGCTGGTAGGCCCACAACATGTACAGCGCAGCCAGGATGACCCCGGTTGCCGCGACGACCGTCCACCAGCGGGCCGTGAGGAACGACCCGATGAGGATCAGGTACTCACCGACGAATCCGTTGAGACCCGGCACGCCGATCGACGACAACATCACGATCATGAAGGCCGCGGCGAAGATGGGAGCAACCTTCTGTAAACCCCTCAACTCCGAGATCTGGCGGGTGTGACGACGCTCGTAGATCATGCCGACCAGGAGGAACAACGCACCGGTGCTGAGACCGTGGTTGATCATCTGCATCGTCGCGCCCGTGATCGCCTGGGAAGTGAACGCGAAGACGCCGAGCACGATGAACCCCAGGTGCGCGACCGACGAGTAGGCGACCAGCCGCTTGAGGTCCTTCTGCATCGTCGCCGCGATGGCGCCGTAGATGATGCCGATCACCGCCAAGGTGAGGAAGATCGGTCGCCCCCAACGCGCGGCCTCGGGGAACAGGAACACCCCGAAGCGCAAGAGCCCGTACGTGCCGAGCTTGAGCATCACGCCGGCGAGGATCACCGAACCCCCGGTGGGCGCCTGCGTGTGCGCGTCGGGCAACCAGGTGTGCAGCGGGAACATCGGCACCTTGATCGCGAACGCGATCGCGATCGCGAAGAACAACCACCGACCCGTCGACGTCGCGAAATCGGCCTTCTCTGCCAGTTCGACGAGGTCGAAAGTCAGCTTGCCGACCCCGTTCGACTTGGCCAGGAAGGCGGTCGCGACGATGCCGACGAGCATGAAGGCCGAGCCGACCATCGTGTAGAGGAAGAACTTCGTGGCCGCGTACACGCGACCCTCGTACCCCCATCCGCCGATCAGGAAGTACATCGGCACCAGCACGATCTCGAAGAAGATGAAGAACAGGAACAGGTCGAGGCTGAGGAAGCTACCCATCATCCCTGCCTCGAGCAGCAACAACCACGCGAGGTATCGCTTGTGATCGTGGTGCGGATCGGTGCCCACGATCACCAGGGGGAACAACACGCCGGTGAGAACCACGAGGAACAGCGAGATGCCGTCGACGCCCAGGTGCCAGGAGATCCCCCACGGCTTGATCCACGCGTGCTTGCTGACGAACTGGAAGCCACCGTCGGCCGACTCGAAGGTGGAGAGCAACCACACGGTGAGCGCACCGGTGAACACGCTCGACAGGATCGCGACGAGCTTGATCCACTCAGGTCGCCGTTGGGACAAGAGGGCGACGGCGAGTGCGCCGACGGCGGGCACGACCACCAACGAAGTGAGGATCGGGTACGACATCAGAGGATCCCCCGAACCACGACGAACCACAGCAGCATCAACACGACGCCGACGCCCAGTGCCGAGGCGTACTGACGAACGAAACCGCTCTGGGTCTTGCGGGCTTGGCCGGCTGCACCGCGCACCGCGGTTGCGACACCGTTGACCGCGCCATCGATCACCTTGGCGTCGAACCAGGCGATGCCGTCGAATCCCTTGCGACCGGGGCCACCCATGAACGAACTGACGCCCTTGTCGTAGTTCCACGCCTGCTCGAGCAGCTTGGGCTCGATCGGCGCGATCTTCTTCTTGCTGTAGACCATGACGGAAGCGGCGATGCCCAGCGCGGCGACCACAACCGCGAGCGCGAGCAGAACGTACTTGTTGCCGTAGGCCCATGTGCCGCTGATGTCGGCCTCACCGAACTCGACCACCGGGTCGAGCCACTTCTCCAAGAAGTGAAGATCCTTCGAGAAGGGCAACTGCATGGCGCCGCCCACCACCGACAGGCCGGCCAGGACGACCAACGGCAACAGCATGATCTTCGGGCTCTCGTGCGGCTGGAAGTCGCCATGGGCCCCGTGGTCGGCCGCGTGGTCGTTCCATCGAGACTCGCCGTAGAAGACCATGATCACCTGGCGCGTCATGTAGTACGCCGTGAGCAACGCGGTCACCAGTCCGACGAAGTACAGCACCGGACTCTTGGCGAAGGCGTACAACAAGATCTCGTCCTTGCTCCAGAACCCTGCGAAGGGAGGCACCCCCGCAATGGCGAGCCAGCCGATGATGAACGTGAACGCTGTGATCGGCATCAGCTTCCGCAAGGCGCCCATTCGGCGCATGTCCTGTTCGTGATGCATCCCGTGGATCACCGAGCCCGATCCGAGGAACAGCAGTGCCTTGAAGAAGGCGTGGGTGACCATGTGGAAGATCGCAGCCACGTATGCCCCTGAGCCGACCGCGAGGAACATGTAGCCGAGCTGACTCACGGTGGAGTAGGCGAGCACCTTCTTGATGTCGTTCTGGGCCACGGCGATCGTGGCCGCGAACAGTGCAGTCGAGACGCCCACGACGGCGATCAGTGTGGGCGCCCATCCGGCTGCCACTGCCAGCACCGGGTTCACACGGGTCATGAGGAACACGCCGGCGGTGACCATGGTGGCCGCGTGGATGAGGGCGCTCACCGGGGTGGGCCCTTCCATCGCGTCGGGTAGCCAGAGGTACAGCGGGAGCTGAGCGCTCTTGCCGCACGCGCCGATGAACAGCATGAGTGCGATCGCGGTCGCCGAGCTCTGGCTCAGCGCACCAGACTCGGCCGCAGCGTTGATGCCGCCGTAGCTCAACGTGCCGACCGCCTCGAACGCCAGGAACATCGCGATCATCACGCCCCAGTCACCCACCCGGTTCGTGACGAAGGCCTTTTTGCCGGCGGTGGCCGCGCTGTCGCGTTCGTGCCAGAACGAGATCAGGAAGTACGAGCACGTGCCGACGCCCTCCCAGCCGATGAACGTGACGAGCAGGTTCTCACCCAAGACCAACACGAGCATGCTGAGTGCGAACAGGTTGAGATACAGGAAGAACTTCGAGAAGCGCTCGTCGCCATGCATGTAGCCCACGGCGTACAGGTGGATGAGCGTGCCGATACCGGTGACGAACAGGCACATCGTGATGCTGAGCGGGTCGGCCAGGAACGCGAGATCGATCTGCAGATCGCCGACCGGGGCCCATCGGAACAGCGTCGCGATGTGACGGCGCTCTTCGGCGCTCTTCGACAGCAGGTCGGCGAACACCCCGACGGTGACGGCGAAGGAAGCGCCGATCATCGTCGTCGCCAGGTAGCCGGCCTTCGGGTCGCCGAGCTTGCGCCCGAACAACAGGATCAGCACGAAGCCGGCCAGCGGCAGTGCAGGAATGAGCCAGACGACGTCGACCACGATCAGCCCTTCAACTCCGCCAGGTCGTCTGCAGTGGCCTGTGGCTTGCGACGGAGGATGGCAACGATGATCCCGAGCCCGACGACGACCTCTGCGGCGGCCACGACCAACACGAAGAACACGATGGTCTGACCCCTGACGTCACCGAGTTCCTTGGCGAACGCGACGAAGCTCAGGTTCACCGCGTTCAACATCAACTCGACGCACATGAACATCACGAGCGGGTTGCGTCGAACCATGACGCCCACCATCCCGATGCAGAACAGCAGGGCGGCGAGGATGAGGTACCACGTTGCGGTGGGTTCGATCGCGGCGGTCACTTGGCAGCCTCGGACGACGCGTCGAGCTTGTCTGGACGGCGGGACAACAACACGGTTCCGACCACTGCGATGACGAGCAGCACCGACACGAGCTCGAACGCGAACACGTGGTTGCTGAACAGATCTCGACCGATCTGGCGGATGTTGCTGTCGGGATCGCCGGTGACCGTCGCATCGTCGAGTCCCGCGCCGCTCCCCGAGCGCACGGCGTCGGTGCCCTGGGTGACGGCGGTGACCAACAGCGCCAACGTTCCGGCACCGACGATCGTCGCCAGCGGACGCTGCACCGAGATGGGTTCGAGCTGGAGATCTTCGGCATTGTCGACACCGAGCAGCATGATCACGAACAGGAACAGCACGACGATCGCACCCGCATAGACGATGACCTGCACCGCGGCGAGGAAGTGGGCTCCCTGGGCGACGAACAGCACCGCGACTCCGAACAACGTGAGCACGAGGCTGAGGGCGGCATGAACCGGATGGTTGCGCACGATCACCCCGACAGCACCCACCAGCACCATGGCCGCGGCACAGACGAACACGAACAACTCCACGTCAGTGGCCCCCGTGATCGTTCGACGTCGGCGACGCACCCGAGGTCGTGGCGGCCGGACCGCGACCGATGACCTTCACCGTCTTCTGTGTGTCGGCTGCGGCCTGCGGGGGCTCGCTTGCGCGCATTCCGTAGCCCAACTCGTTACTCCAGCCGATCTCGCCGATGAAGTCGGCATCGCCAGACGGGGCCGTCGCGCGCATCCAGCCGCTCGTCAGCAGATCTTCTCCGTCACGCCAGTCCTCCCACGGCAGCTGTTTGGGCTTGCCGGAGTCGTCGACCACCAGTTCCGACTTCGTGTAGATGGCATCCTTGCGATCGGTGAAGCTGAACTCGAACAGCTTGCTCTCGGTGATCGCCTCGGTCGGACACGCCTCGACGCAGAGATCGCAGTGGATGCACCGGAGGTAGTTGATCTCGTACACGAAGCCGAAGCGCTCGCCGGGTGACGTCGGGTTCTCGGGGTCGTTGTCCTTCCCGCGCACGTAGATGCACTTCGCGGGACAGACGCCGGCGCACAGTTCGCAGCCGATGCACTTCTCCATCCCGTCCTCGTAGCGGTTGAGCACATGTCGGCCGTGCATCCGCTCGGGCTTGTCGATCTTTTCGTCCCGACCGTCGGTGCTCTTGCCCTTCTTGGCGCGTCGGCCACCCGAGTACGAGGTGGTGACACGTTTGCCACCGAGCTTCGTGTGCTGACGAAGGGTGATCCCAAAGCCTTCCAAGTAGCCCATCAGTACATGGCCCCTTCTCGCTCACGGTTGCGTGCACTGACCTTGGCCGCTGCGGAGAGCAACGCCGCTCCGAAGGTGAGCACGGCCAGTCCCACCACGCCGACGGCGACGCGGTTCCAACCCTTGTCCTGGCCCAGCTTGAACGCTGCCAGCAGCATGAACCAGCCGAGCGACAGCGGGATCAGGATCTTCCAGCCGAGGTTCATCAGCTGGTCGTAGCGCAGGCGAGGCAGCGTGGCTCGGAACCACACGTAGACGTACAAGAAAACGACCAACTTGAGCAGGAACCACACGGTGCCGTTCAGGGGGCCGAGCCACAGATCGCCGCTCCACTCGAGACCCCCGATGTCGACGGACAACGGCTGCGGACCACCGAAGAACAAGGTGACGATGACCGCGCTCATCGTGATCGTGTTCATGAACTCGGCCAGGAAGAACAACGCGAAGCGGATGCTCGAGTACTCGGTGTTGAAACCGCCGACCAGCTCTTGTTCGGCCTCGACCAGATCGAATGGCGGACGGTTCAGTTCGGCCGTCGCGGCGATCAGGAAGACGATGAACGGAAGCACACCCGTCGACACCAGGTGCCAGTTGGTGAAACCGTCCTGGTTGTCGACGATGCCACTCGTGCTCAGCGTGCCTGCGAGGAGCAAGACGGCAGCGATGCTGAGGCTGAGCGCAGCTTCGTAGCTCACCATCTGGGCCGAGGCGCGAACGGAACCGAGGAGAGGGTACTTCGAGCCCGACGACCATCCGGCGAGCATGATGCCGTAGACGGCGATGCCACTCAACGCCAGCAGGAGCAGGACGCCGATCTGTGGGTCGGCGAGTTGCACCCTGGTCTCTCGGCCGAACCACGTGACGAGACCCTGCTTGTCACCGGTGAAGTCGCCTCCGAGCGGGATGACCGACCACACCAGGAACGCCGGCACGAACGACAGGTACGGGGCGAGCTTGAACACGAACCGGTTGGACCGTTCGGGGATGAGGTCCTCCTTGAAGAACAGCTTGATCCCGTCGGCAAGGGTCTGCAGGAGCCCGAACGGGCCGGCCTTGTTCGGCCCGATGCGGTTCTGCATGCCCGCGATGACCTTGCGTTCGAACCACACCATCAGCATCGTCGCGACCAGGCCGACGACGAAGACGACGACGACCTTCAACAGCACGACGAGCACGTCGCCGAAATCGAGGTCGCCGATCAGCAGAGGGTCGAGCGCCAACATCACAGGTTCTCGATTCGGATGTCGGTCACGGCAGCAGTGCAGTCGATGAGGTCGCCGACGTTTCCACCCGGCTGGTTGAACGGCACCCACACCGTGCCGCGCAGCACCGTGGAATCGGCCTCGACGCGCATCACCGCGGTGGCACGGGCGCTGATCACCTTCACCTCGGCGCCGGCGATCACGCCGGCACGCTCGATGTCGAGCGGGTGGATGTGGGCGGTCTGTCCGGGCGCGAGGTGTGCCATCGAGGGACTCGCATTCGTGCCCACGGCGGCGTCGTACAGCGTGCGGCTGGTGACGAGACGGAAGTCGTAGCTGTTGCGCACGCCGATGTCGACCGTGGACGTGCTGAGCGGATCGATCGACGTCGGTGTTTGACTCATCACGCCGTCGGGCGCCGCGGCGAGCAGATCTCTCGTGACGCCGTCATAGGCGGCGACCATGAGTGCCATCGCGTCGGTGATGTCGTCGACGTTGCGATACCCGAGGTCGACACCGAGGCGAAGGGCCAGCCCAGCGGCGATCATCCAGTCGGGGCGGCTGGTGCCCGCCGGCGTCACCTTGCGACCGAGGGTGGTGACCCGACCCTCGAGGTTGGTGGTCGTACCGCCCTTTTCGCCGGCGGCCGCTGCGGGCAGCACGACGTCGGCGCGATCGGTCGAAGCCGACAGGTGTGTGTCGACGCTGATGATGCGACGAGCGCCCAGCAGCGCCCGCCGGACCAGGTCGGTGTCGGGGAAGTCGGACAATGGGTCTGCCCCCACCAGCACCAAGCACTCGATCTGGCCCTCTGCGGCCGCCTGGAGAATGCCTCGCGTGCCGAGGCCACCCGCACGTGGGCGCATGCCCACCTGCAGCGCTCCGATCACGTTGCCCCGACGCAGCGCCGGAAGCACGGTGGCGTGCGGAACTGCATCGAGCAGTGCGAGCAGCGCGTGGACCGTGGCGTCGGACGTCTCTGCCAGGTTCGCCCGACCGGCCACGACCGCCACGCTGCCCTTGGCGACCTGTGCGGCGATCTCGGGATCGGCGAGCGCCGTTGCGACCGCGTCGGCCTGCGTGCCCGGTTCGTAGGCAAAGCTCCGCCACGCGTAGCGCGTGACGCCGCCCTGCTTGGGCGTGAACTCGATCAGCTTCGCCTTGCGCTTCTCGACGGCGTCGCGCACACGGAGGTACAGGACTGGAAGCTCTTCTTTCAGATCGGGCGCCAGCAACACGATGGTCGTGGCCGATGCGACGTCGTTGATCGTCGCCCTGGGCGTCGCCAGGATGCCGATCGGCAACCCATCGCCCATCTGTGCGGACACGTGGGGGGTGTCGATCACATCGTGTGCGAGCCGCGCCCACGCGAACGCGTCTTCGTTGCTGCCACGGGCACCACCGATCACCGCCACGCCGTTCGGACCGGCCGCAGCCTTGGCGTCTTCGATCATCGTTGCCGCTGCGGCGATGGCTGCGTTCCAACTGGTGGGGACGAGACCCGTGGCCGAACGCACGAGCGGCTCGGTGAGACGCTGATCGCTGTTGACCGACTCGAACCCGAAACGTCCTCGGTCGCACAGCCAACCCCAGTTGACCGGATCGCTGTCGACGCCTTGCGTGCGGAGCACCTGATCGCGACTCGACTGGACGACCGTGCGGCACCCCACTGAGCACGTGGTGCAGGTGCTCTCCACTTCTTCGAGATCCCAC
>JAYSLK010000123.1:0-2396 GCA_043725585.1 Actinomycetota bacterium | reverse complement strand
CGAGCCGTCATGCCGATACGGCCGGTCTGGGCGGCGGCATCGATCATCGCGCCGATGAACGAGCTGAGTTGTTCGCGGCGGAGCAGTCCACAGCGATCGCGCACCAGCCGCGGCAACATGTCGAGGCTCACGATGCCGGAGGCAGCCGCATCCTCGAAGTCGTGACACACGTAGGCGATGCGGTCGGCCCAGCTGACCACCTCTCCCTCGGGGGTCATCGGCGCCGGCCGACTCCAGGAGTGGTTGCGGACGCCGTCGACGGTTTCGACGCACAGGTTCAGCGAATGCAGCGTGACGTCCGCGCCCCACACCGCATGATCGAATCCGCCCTCGAGATAGGGGCTGAGCGCGTCCTCACTGGCATGGCCACCCGGGCCATGACCGCAATCGTGACCGAGAGCGATCGCCTCGGCGAGGGGCACGTTGAGCCCGAGCACCTGAGCGACGGAGGTCGCCACCTGCGCGACCTCGAGCGCGTGGGTGAGGCGGGTGCGTTGGTGGTCGTCAGGGAAGACGAACACCTGGGTCTTGCCGGCCAGACGTCGGAACGCGCTGGCGTGGAGGATGCGGTCGCGGTCGCGCTCGAAGCAGGTACGCCACCGATCGGGCTCTTCTTCGACGAGGCGGTCGCCAGCACCGTGGGCGCGCGTGGCGAGCACCGACAGGTGATCCGCCTCACGGCGCTCGCGGTCGGCGCGGGGGAAGATGTCCGCTGAGCCGCTGCCTGCCCACGAGTCGGCATGGGCCAGCCGCACCCCATCGCCCGCAGCATGGCCGGCGGTGTGACCGGTCATCGTGGACGCCCACTTCTGGGCGCGCTCGGCGCGCTCTGCAAGATCGGGGTCGGGCTGGTGTGCCGCCACGTGGGGGGTGAGGGACTGGTCGCTCATCGTGTGCCCAGGGTACCGAACGGGTGTCACGCAGCACTCGAAGGCGGGATTGCCTCGGTCGGCAGGCAGGCGGTCCGGAGTTCCTAGTCCGCTTCCGCGCTGAACAGCATCGCATTTGCCGCAGGAACGAAGGTCTCGAACGTCCCCGTCTGGCGCCACAGCTCGAGGAAGGCGTCGGCGTCGGCCCCGACGTGCACGTGCAGGGGGCTGGACGGGTCGCCGACGGCACTGACGATGGCGGCACCCACGTCGGCCGGATTGCCACCGTTGACGAGGGCGTCCTTGCTGAAATCCAGCATGAACCGGGTGACGTCGGCGTAGGGCGATGAAGCGTCGACTTGGTCGAGCAAGGTGTCGACGGTGTCGGAGAGGGCGGTGTCGTAGTAGCCGGGCTCGATGCACACCACCCTGATCCCGAACGGCGCCACTTCGGCCGACAAGGACTCTGACAGCGCGCCGAGAGCGTGCTTGCCCGCCGCATAGAACGCGTAGGCGGGGAATGCGGGCAGTCGACCGGTGATCGAGCTGACGTTGACGACGACACCGGAACCCTGCGCACGCATTCCCGGAAGCACCAGTCGAGTCATGCGGACCGGGCCCCAGAAGTTGGTCTCCATCGCCGTGCGCGCCTGGTCCTCGGGGAAGTCTTCGACGGGGCCGGAGAGGCCGACGCCGGCGTTGTTGACGAGCACGTCGATGCGGCCGTGGCGTTCGAGCACGTCGGCAGCCGCCGCCTGAGCGGAGGCGTCATTCGTGACATCGAGCGCCACGACATCGACCGTGGCACCGGCCTCGGCAACCGCCGTGCGGAGGGCTGTGGCCTTGGCTGGGTTGCGCATCGTGGCGACCACGGTGTCGCCGTCGCGGGCGAAGGCGACCGCGGTGTGCAGCCCGATGCCCGTCGAGCAACCGGTGATGAGAACGACAGACATGGATCCTCCTGAACGTGATGGGAACTGTACCCCGATGCCACATGACCGAGTTCCGTGCGCCTTCGACCTGCTGCGCGCGGCTTCGTCGGGTGTGCGAGGAATGCAGACCACAGGCTCGGGAGGGCGCCCGATAGCCTCGGGAGAGCCCTCGGGCACCTATGAGCAACTTTGTCGATGACGTCCAACTGAACGTGCGGGGTGGCGACGGCGGTGCCGGCTGTGCGTCGTTCCGCCGGGAAGGGCCCGTGGCGTTCGGTGGCCCGAACGGCGGCGACGGTGGCGACGGTGGCGATGTGTGGCTCGTCGCCGATCGCAACACCTCGTCGCTGATCGCGTTCAAGGACCATCCGCACCGTCGTGCTGCCGACGGCGTGCACGGCAAGGGCAAGGACCAGCACGGCAAGCGCGGTGCGCCGCTCGAGATCTCCGTCCCCGAGGGCACCGTCGCCTACGACTTGTACACCGGAGAGCAGTTGGCCGATCTGCCCCACCACGGCGATCGCTGGCTGGCGGCGCACGGCGGTCGTGGCGGTCGTGGCAACGCGAAGTTCTGGTCGAACAAGCGTCGCGCCCC
>JAYSLK010000122.1:0-2150 GCA_043725585.1 Actinomycetota bacterium | reverse complement strand
ATCGACGCCCACAACTTCCACACGTTCCAGCCATTGCTGTACCAGGTGGCGACTGCAGGTCTCGACGTCGATGACATCGCCTACGCGGTGCGCGGCATCTTCCGCAAACAGCGCAACGTGACGGTACGCATGGCTCGAGTGACCGGCGTGAACACCCAGACGCGGCTGGTGCACACCGACGCAGGTGCACCGATCGAGTACGACACCCTGGTGATGGCCGTCGGCGCGGTCACCACGTCGTTCGGCGTGCCGGGAGTGGACGAGCACGCGTTCCCTTTGAAATCGGCCGCCGACGCCGTCGCGCTGCGACAACACGTGATCGGCCGGTTCGAGGCCGCGGCGAGCGATCCGTCGCTCGTCGCCCGGGGCGCGCTCGACGTCGTGGTGTGCGGAGGCGGACCGACCGGCGTCGAGTTGGCCGGCGGACTGATGGAGCTGTTCACCAAGGTGCTCGCAAAGGACTTCCCTCAGCTCGACGTGCGCCGGGCGCGGGTGGTGTTGGTGGAGGCCGGCGACCGGCTCCTCGGGACCTTCAGCGCGGCCAGCGGCCAACACGCCCGGACGAGCCTGGCCAAGGTGGGCGTCGAGGTGATCACCGGCACCGGCGTCGCGTCGGTGTCGCCCGATGAGGTCGTGCTGGGCGACGGAACCCACATCACCGCCCAGACGCTCGTCTGGGCAGCCGGGATCCGCGCTCACCATCTCGCCACGACCTTGAGGGTGGAGCTCGGCCGTGGCGGACGCATCGTCGTCGCCCCCGATCTGTCGGTGCCGGCGCGGCCAGAGATCTTTGCGATCGGCGACGTCGCGGCGGATCGTGACACGCCGCTGCCGCAGGTCGCCCAACCTGCCATCCAGGGTGGCCGGCACGTGGCACGTCAGATCGGTCATCGTCTCGCTGGTCGCCCGACCGAGACGTTCCGCTACGTCGACAAGGGATCGATGGCCACGATCGGTCGCCACCAGGCGGTGGTCGACTTCCCGAGCGGTCGTCGCTTGAGCGGCTTCCTCGGCTGGGTGAGTTGGCTGGCTCTGCATCTCGTGTACCTCATGGGCTTCCGCAACCGCGCCAACGTGCTCGTGAACTGGGCGTGGAACTACGTCACCTACGACCGAGCCGCAAGGCTCCTCACCGACGACCCACCCCGCCGCCCACCGATCTGACGGTTGGTGGTCGCGATCGCCGGACAGATCGACCGAGACACGGACCGGGCCATCTGTGCAACCGCTACGTTCGCGGCTGTGATCGCTCCGCTCTCCACGTCCTACGCCGATGCCCGTGCGGTGTTTCTGGAGGCTGCTGCGGCAGCCGGCGCGCGGCTCGAGGCCTTCCCCCACCCGCTGCGGGGGCTGCAGGCCGAGGAGCTGTACGTCGATGTCGCCGAGGTGGGCCCCGCTGACGCCGACGATGTCGTGCTGATCGTTTCGGGCACGCATGGTGTGGAGGGCTACCTCGGCTCGGCGGTGCAACGGCACCACCTCGAGACGCTCGACCGTGACCGCACCAGTGGGCCCACCCTGGTGTTCGTCCACGCGCTCAACCCGTACGGCTTCTCGTGGGTTCGGCGCGTCAACGAGGACAACGTCGACCTCAACCGCAACTTCGTCGACTGGGACCGGCCGCGACCCACCAACGATGAGTACTCGATACTCGCCGACCTGCTCGTGCCCGAATCGTGGTCGGCCGAGGAGCAAGAGCGCACCCTGCTCGGGCTGATGGGCAAGCTGCAGGACGTGGGTGTGGAGCGGCTGCAGCAGATCATCCAGGGCGGACAGTTCGATCATCCGACCGGTCTGTTCTACGGCGGCACCGGACCCACCTGGTCACATCGGTGGCTTCGCGAGTTCACGGCCCGCCGCCTTTCGGGCGTGCGTCGAGCTGCGATCATCGATCTGCACACCGGTCTCGGTCCGTGGGGCCACGGCTCGCTGCTGAGCAGCAACCGTCGTTGTGAGGCGGCCTACGAGCGTCAGGTCGAGTGGTGGCGCGACATCACCACACTCGACGACGGTGACAGCGTGTCGGCAGTGGTCGCCGGCGATTGGCTCGGTGCGGCAGACGGTTTCTCACCCGGCACCGAGATCACCGGGATCTGCATCGAGTACGGCACCGTCGACGGGATCACCGTGCTCCAGTCGCTGCGCGCCGA
>JAYSLK010000121.1:0-1856 GCA_043725585.1 Actinomycetota bacterium | reverse complement strand
GATGTCGATCGGTCGGGGCCGGTCGTACCACTCGCCCATGCGCTCCTTGTACGGGGCCATGCGGGTCTTGAAGTCCGGCAACGAACCGGGGTCCGGGATGCCATCGGGCATCGGGATCTGGTGGTCGGGACCCGCCTCGCGCACGTGGAAGCTGGCCTGGAGGTTGAAGATCGCCCGTCCGTGTTGGATCGCGACCACACGACGGGTGGTGAAGCTCCGCCCATCGCGGATGCGATCGACCTCGTACAGGATGGGCGTCGTCGGGTCGCCGGGTCGAAGGAAGTACGCGTGCAGCGAGTGCACGAAACGGTCGCCTTCGACGGTCCGGGTTGCTGCGACGAGGGCCTGCCCAGCGACCTGTCCGCCGAAGACGCGCTGGCGGTTCTCGTCGGGCGAGCGCCCTCGGAACAGGTTCACCTCGATCACTTCGAGGTCGAGGAGGGCGACGAGATCGTCCAGCGCTGCTTGCACGACGGGGAGTCTCTCATCCCGGAGCTCAGAGGTGCACCTCGTTCCGCTGGTTTGGTTACTGTGCGGCACATGCCGCTCCTTTCGCTCACCCCCGACGAACTCCTGTCCACCACCCGTGCGGTGCGAAAGAGGCTCGACTTCGACCGCCCGGTCGCCGACGACGTGGTTCGGGAGTGCGTGAGCATGGCGATGCAGTCGCCGAGCGGGTCCAACGCGATGACGATGCAGTTCGTCGTCGTACGAGACGAGGCCAAGCGCAAGGCGCTCGGTGAGATCTACCGCCAGTGCTACGGCATCTACTCGTCGATGGACGGTGTGTACATCCGATCGATCGACAAGGGCGAGGCCGATGCGAACGCTCAACAGCAACGCAGCGCGGACTCGGCGGACTTCCTCGGCGAGCACATGGGTGACGCGCCGGTGCTGGTCATCCCGTGCACGATCGGAGGCCGACTCGACGGGGCTCCCGCGATGATGGCGGCGTCGATGACTGCCAACGTGATCCCCGCGATGTGGAGCTTCATGCTCGCGGCTCGCGCCCGAGGCCTCGGCACGTGCTGGACCACCGTGCACCTGATGATGGAGCAAGCGGCCGCCGACGTGCTGGGCATCCCGTTCGACCAGGTGCAACAGATCTGCCTCAGCCCGTTGGCCTACACCAAGGGCACCGACTTCAAGCCGGCCGCACGCCCACCTGCCGACTCGATCATCCACTGGGATCAGTGGTGACGATCGATCCGGTCGCTCGGGCCCATGCGCTCGCGGCCAAGGGGTTCATGCCGCCGGAGGAGGGCGACGCGCTGTACGACGCCGCGATCGAGGCCGGTCGGCGATTGCCGGGGCTCCCCTTGATCGAGATCGGCTCGTACTGCGGACGATCGACCGTGTGGCTGGCCGAGGCCGCGCGATGCGCGCACACGGTGCTGTTCGCTGTCGATCATCATCGCGGCAGCGAGGAGAACCAGAGCGGCTGGGAGCACCATGATCCCACGGTCGTCGATCCTCGCCTCGGGCGCATGGACACCCTGCCCATCTTCCGCTTCACGCTCTACGAAGCGGGCCTCGAGGACCACGTCGTCGCGATGGTGGGGCTGTCGCCGACGGTGGCCGCGTACTGGCGCACCCCCGCCTCGTTCGTGTTCATCGACGGCGGCCACGGTGAGGAGCCGGCTCGGCTCGACTACGAGGGCTGGGCCCATCACGTGGTCATGGGGGGCACGTTGGCCATCCACGATGTGTTCTCCGACCCGGCCGACGGCGGCCGACCGCCCTACGAGCAGATCTTCCGACCGGCGCTCGAGAGCGGGCGGTTCACCCTCGAGAGCGCCACCGGCAGCCTGCGCATCCTGCGTCGCGTCGACTGACCGAGGCCTGCTCGGTCAGTC
>JAYSLK010000120.1:0-4340 GCA_043725585.1 Actinomycetota bacterium | reverse complement strand
GCGGTGTCGGCCTTGTTCAGATCGGCGGTGAACTCCCAGAAGCCGCCGAAGATCGTCTCGCGCACGTACCCGACGCGCTCGAGCAGGGCTTTGGTCGACGCTGCATCGGGCGGCGTGTCCGTGACCACACAGAACCCGTATCGAGCCACGAGCCGGAGCCAAGCGGCCAGCCCGTCGTCGCTGCCCATCACCTCGTCATGGGTGATCGCCGGATGGGGTGTGATGGATGCAGCGTCCCAGAGCACGCAATCGCTCTCGACGTGAGCTGGCTCGGAGTGCGGCGATCGGAACCTGGCGAGGAACGTGACGGGGAGTTCGCTCGTCGACCCATCGGTCCAGCTGATCTCGACGCGTTGGGGCTCCGACACCAGACGGGCCGAGCCGGCGGTGATGTCGATGTCGACGCCGGCGGTCCACAGTTGGCGCTGTTGGGTGACGGGGTGCAGTGTGTCGACGTCGTGGGCGTGGTCGCGCACCCAGATCCATGGGTAGGCGCTTCGGTCACCGTCGTGCCAGGTGACTTCGAGTCGGTCGGCCCGTGCGTGGAGCGAAGAGACCGTGGTCATGCGAAAACGGTACCACCGTTCAGGATTGGATCAGATGCGGAATCGGCTCGTGGATGACGCGAAGCCCGTCGAGGGCTTATGGTTCTGGCATGGCAGCAGCTCCACGATCCGGCGGGCACGACCATCCGTCCAGCACCAAGGACACCGAGTCGGTGGAGCGGTTCATCCCCGCACCTGCCGAGAAGATCTTCGACCTGCTCGCCGACCCCGCCCGCCATCGGGACATCGATGGATCGGGCACCGTGCAGGGTTCATCGGAAGGGTCGCGCCGTCTGGCCAAGGGCGACCGGTTCGGCATGGACATGAAGCAGGGCTTCGGCTACGCGATGGTGAGCGACGTCATGGAGTTCGAGGAGAACCGTCTCATCGCGTGGCAGTCCAATTCGCCGATCAAGCTCATGGGCTTGTTCGTCGGTGGTCGCATCTGGCGATACGAACTCGAGCCCGTCGAGGGCGGCACGCTGGTGCGTGAGACGTGGGACATCAGCAGGGAGAAGATCAAGGCGATGGTTCGCCCGTTGCGAGCCAAGACCAAGGCGAACATGGAGAAGACCTTGGTGCGCATCGAGGAGATCGTCACCGCGTGAGCCGCTGACGTGGCCACGGCCGACACGTCGGTGCGCCGACGTCTGCGCCACGACCCGTCGCGGCTCAGGGTTCGCCGTGACCTGCGCCGTGGCCGTGAGCGGTTCTGATCTCGCGCCGGGTGTCGCGCAGTGTGATCGCTTCGTAGGCGGTCACCGCCCACAGCAAGGCGGTGATGATCGCCAAGGCGGCGAGTGCATCGACCCGTGACATGACGGGCAAGAGCACGAGGAGCGCGATCGCCAAACCGAGGCGAGGCGTGCTCACCGATCGCGTGACCCGCAGTCGGAAGGCCGTGTGGCCGAGGTAGTACAGGGCGGCGCCGCCAGCGAGTGCCGCCCCGGGTACGGCCCCGAGCGGATCGGTCACGTGTGCGACGGTCTTCTTCAACCCCAGAGCGAACAGCACCACGCCGGCGATCATCAGGAAGTGGGCGAGCGAGTACGCGTCACGGGCCAGCTCGTTCTGATGCGTGCCGACCGGCGCCCGCTCGAGCCGATCCCCAGCGGCATGGAAGGTGACGTCGAAGTACGTCCACCACATCGCCGAAACCGCGGCGACGCCGATCACGACCGCGGCCACGATGCCGCCGTCGAGTTCGTCGCTGGCCCCCACGCCGATCGCGACGAGTGACTCGCCCAGGGCGATGATGACGATCAAGCCGTGTCGCTCTGCGAAGTGACGCGGTTCGAGCTTCCAGCCTCCCGAGCCGAAGAGGTATGGGCCGAGCACGTCGATCGCGACCGCCACCGCCCACATGATCATCTGCGCGGATCCGTCGAAACTCGCTGCGGCACCGAGCAGGGAGACGGCGACCAACGAGCTCGCCCCGAGCGCGAACACAGACCTCCTGAGGTCGGGCTCGTCGCGGCTGCCCAGGATGAACAGCACGATCTGCCCGGCGCGCACCACGCCGTACGCGATGACGAACGCCGTCGCGGACCCGTCGAACGCGCGCGGGATGCACAAGGTGACCACCAGCAGCGCCGCCATCGCACCGAAGATCGCGAATCGAACAGACCCTTCCTCCGGGTCGACGACACTGGTGAGCCACGCGTATCCGACCCAGGCCCACCACAGCGTGGCCAGCACCAGCACCGCCCGGGCCAAGCCGGTCCAGGTGGGGGTGGCGGCCATCATCGCAGTGCACTGGGTGACGGCGAGCACGAAGATCAGATCGAAGAAGAGCTCGAGTGGCGTCACCTGCTCGCCCGTGCGACGCACCGCCGTGAGTCGCCGTCGTGAGCTCCGGGACGGAGGTTCTGGCACATCGCGATCGGGAGACGCGTCGGAGTTCATCTGGGCATTCTGGCCGAACGAACCCGTTCGAGTTCGGAAGCAGGAGGTTCGAGCGTCAGGTGACCGAGCAGGCGAACGGCACCTCGAGCAGCGGCAACGGGTCGACCGCTGCGGCTCGCTGCCCGCCGGGGTGCACCTCGAAGTGGAGGTGGTAGTTGCCCGGCCCGGGGTTCCCGGTGTCGCCCACGTACCCGATCACCTGCCCGCGGCGCACGCGATCCCCGAGGGCGAGCCCGTCGGCGAACCGCGAGAGGTGGGCGAAGAAGTAGTAGGTGCCGTCGTCGGCGGTGAGGCCCCAGGCGTTGCCCGACAGCGAGGCCGACGCATCGGCCTGGCTCACGAGCAGGCCGTCGGCGACGGCGTAGACGTCTTGGCCGACGGTTGCGAGGATGTCGATCCCTTCGTGGCGTCGCCCGCCGGAGCGGGCATCTCCGAAGTTGTCGAGGATGTCGCACCTGGGCGATGGGCCCATCGGGAACATCGTGGCGCCCACGCGACGGAGGCGCTTGGCGGGAGCCGTGACGGTGGCAGCGCGCTCGATCGGCAACGGGTTCGGGGCGGCCCATGCGGCATCGAGCGGGCCGACTCTGCGCGCACCGAGCGCGGCCGCACCACCCACGATCGTGGCCGCAGTGCCCAGGAGGAGCGAGCGGCGAGAGGCACGTGATGGTTGTTGCATGGCGGTTGATGGCCGAGAGGTCCTGCGGAGAGGTTCCTGGTGAACCGGTTCCAGCGTGCTGGCGAGGCTACCCACCGCGACGACGGTGTCGACCGCGGGCTCGATCGATCCGGTCGCGTCGCCCGCAGCCCTGGCCGGCTCGCCGTGGCGTTCTCACCTGCTTCACACCTCGGTCGGCATGGGCCCTCACCTTGGTTTCGCATCATGTCCTCATCCCCCGGACTCGCAGTGCGAGCCGCTCAACACAAAGGAACAACCATGAACAAGAAGCTGATCACCACCGGTCTCTTCGCCGGACTCGTCGCCGGCAGCGGCGCAGGCATGATCCTCACCTCCACCGGCTTCGCCGGCGCCTCGGGAAGCAATGTTGCTGCTGTATCGGTGGTCGACGACTCGACGACGACCGATACCGGCACCGCAGGCAGCGGTGACACCTCCGAATCGGTCGATCGCCCCGATCGTTCGGCCCGACTTGCCGAGGTGCTCCAACCCTTGGTCGATGACGGCACGATCACCGCCGACCAGCTGACCGCGATCGTCTCCACGCTCGAGGCCGCCGGTCCGATGGGTGGACGCGGCGACGGCAGGGGTCATGGTGGCCGAGGCATGGGCGGCGAGGGCCTCACCGCTGTCGCCGATGCGCTGGGTGTGACGGTCGACGAGCTCCGCACGTCGCTCCGGGACGGCCAGACCCTGGCCGACATCGCCGCGGCCCAAGGTGTCGACGCCCAGACCGTGATCGACACCCTCGTGGTCGCAGCCGGCGAGCACTTGGCGGAGGAGGTCACCGAAGGTGACATGACACAGGACGAAGCCGACGCCAAGCTGGCGGAGATCACGACCCGCATCGCCGACGCCGTGAACAACGGTGGCCCGATCGGCGGCGGTCGAGGTGATCACGGCCCCCGCGGTCGCATGGGCGACCACATGGGCGACCACATGGGCGACGACATGGCTGACGACGCGGCCGACGACGCGGCCTGACACCCGATCAACCCACACCCGAGCAACCCACACACCAGCAAACCCACACACCTGCAACCCACACACCTGCAACCCACAAGGAAGACGTAGGAGGCACCACAATGGTGGCGATGAGCGGACGAGTGCTTGTTGTCGACGACGATCGAGCGATTCGGGAGTCGTTGGCGCGGGCGCTCGAGCTGGACGGCTACGACGTCGAGCTGGCACCTGACGGTGCAACCGCTCTC
>JAYSLK010000119.1:0-5007 GCA_043725585.1 Actinomycetota bacterium | reverse complement strand
GCGCGAGCACCGCCTCGGTCGTTGCGTCTCCGAGCACCTCGCGCTGCTCCTCGACGGCGGCGATCGCGTTCTGGATGCCTGGAACGTCGGGATGCATCGTCGGTCGGGTCGCGTCGCCGAGAAATCAGAGCCGTTGGTGCTGGCCGAGCGCGACGCTGAACACCGTGCCGTCCATCCGGAACGAGGGATCCGTCGCGTAGCGGTCGAGCAGATCGTCGAGTCCGCGGTCAGGGTCGACGGTCATCGCGGCGATCGCGTCCAACGTCGCCAGCATTTCCGACGTCGGTTCCTCGTTCGGCTCCCAGCCGAGCCCCCACACGTCCCAAGGCAGCATCTCGACCTTGTTCAGCGCGGCGAGATCGAGGCGCAGGTTGCCGGCGATCCAGAACGCCCCGTGTTCGTCGATCGACGTGAGGCCACATCGGTCGGCGTCGAGCTGTCCGGCCCGCCATGCCTGCCACGCATGCCCCGCTGTCAGGAACTGCTCTGGCCCGACCCTCACCGGGATACTGGTGTTCATCCCGATCAACCGCTGCCAGGTCTCGTCGAGCTGGGCATCCACCATCATCCAACAACGGTCGTCGGGATCCCAGTACTCGACGACCCAGTGGTCTTCGTAGTACCCCGGCACGAAGTATGCGCCGAACCCGCAGCGAGATCGCGCCGGGATCCCAGCCGCTCGCAGCAGCGCGACGGTGAGCAGCGTGAAGGTGTTGCACCGCCCGCCAATGCGTTCGCCTGGGTCGCGGGGCTGGTCGAGTGGGCGAGGGTCGACCAACCTGGCGAGTTCGAGCAACGCTGCGGCATCCCGTTCGTGGACCGTGCCTGCCTGCGCCGCGGTCAACTCGACGCCATAGAGGTCCCTGGCCGCGAGGTCGTAGACCAGGAGCCCCTGCACAACGCGTACAGCGTCATCGACGCTGGAGACCCGGAGGCCGAAGCCGGTGACGTCGGTGTGACGCCCCGGCGTCGCGTAGAACTTCGTCGACGGAACGCTCATCGCGTGATTCTTCCACCGGACCTCAGCTGGTGCGCACCACGTTCGTCGCCCAGCAGCCCCTCACTGCGTTGTGCACGTGCACGGTGGTGACTGCGTCGTGCGTGAACATCGTGCACAACGTGACGTCGAGTTCGGTCCCATCGATCACGGCGGCATCGATCATCATCGCGTCGTCGTCGAATGCCCGGACCGAGAGCTGTCGCAACGTGAGCTGGGTTGGAAGCGTCGACGACGACACGTCCGGCTCCGGGTGGCACGGAGCCGAGTGAATGAAGATCGGGCTGGCCGATCGGTACGGCGAGTCCGTGACGAACGGGTCGTGCGACACCAACAACAACTCCTCGCCGACCTCGGCATCGCGCAGACAGACCCGGCACGGGTAGCCGGGCTTCGACTCTGCGATGTAGACGCGCCCGCCCTCAGCCCGAAGGCGATCTGCGTCGTGTGCATCCAACGGCTTCAGTGCGTACTCGATGGTCGTCATGGGTGCCAACGGTACGGGCGCCCGTCGGCGAGAGCTAGCGGAAATCGGATGAGGCATCCGCCGGGCGGATCGGCCTCAGGGAAGCAGATCGGTGGCGAACATCCCTGCCTTCATCACCCCGACGATTCGATCCGAATCCTGGAGGACCGTGATGTCTCGTATCGGGTCGCCGTCGACGATCACGAGATCGGCGTACGTGTCGGGCTCGAGCGTGCCGAGCCTGCCCGTGGGGTCGAAGGCCCTCCCGCCGTTGCGCGTCGCACACAACACCGCCTCCGCTGCCGACATCCCGAACAGGTCGACGAAGTACTCGAGGTCCTTCGCGTTCGTGCCGTGCGGCGTGATCGACAGCCCGTAGTCGCCGCCGATCACGAGTGGCACACCGACCTCGCGCAACCGCTTCACCGCGCTGATCGTCTCGTCGATCTCGCGCTGATATCCGCGACGTTCCATCCGTGCCCGGCTGAGGCCGATCTCGTGCCCGCGCTCGAGCAGTTGGATCTCCCATGCGATGCCTGGTCCCACACACAGCCGATGTCGCGCCTCGGCGAGCATCTCGACCGCCTCGTGGTCGAGGAAGTTCGCATGCCCGACGAAGTCGACACCGTGACGGACGGCTTGCTTCACCGCAGCGGCAGATCTGGCGTGGCACGCGACGCGCATGTTGCGGAGGTGGGCCTCGTTGCATGCCGCGGCGACCTCCTCGTCGGTGTAGCTGAGCACCCCCGGTGCGGCGTGGGCCGACAGCGCCTCTCCGTCGAGGAAGATCTTGACGACATCGGCACCCGCCTTGGCCACCTCGCGGACTGCGGCGCGCACCGCCCACGGGCCGTCGGCGATGCGCTTGCGGCCCTCGCTGTCGGAAGCCTGCGAGTCTGCGTTGCTGCCGGTGGACCCGATGTCCTTCTCCGACGCGAGCAGACGGGGCCCGGGCACCCGGCCGCTGTCGATGGAGTCGCGGAGTGGCACGTCGATGCCCTGTGCCGATCCGAAGCTGATCGCCGACGTGAAGCCGAAGCGCAGCAACGTGCGCGCGTTGTCGACCGCATCGAGCATCGCGATCGGGATCGGTTGCCGATCGAGCTGGCTCGGATGAGCGTTGGAGTACGACAGGTGCACGTGCGACTCGGTCATCCCTGGCATGACGAACCTGCCGCCCACATCCCGTCGTTCGACATCGCGTTCCAGATCGGGAGCGGCGCCTGTCGGGCCGGCCCACACGACCAGCTCACCGTCGATCAGCACGCTCCCGTCGTCGATCACGGTCTCGTCGACCGCCGTGAACAGCCGAGCATTGGTGAGGAGGAGCTTGCTCATCCCGTGGCCTCCAGGCGAAGGAGTCGTCGTGCGTTGGGTGTCAGCGAGACGTCGAAGTCGTCGATGGACGTCGGGGTGTCCCATCCGCCGAAGTTCGTGCCGTACACCATCCTGTCGATGCCCACGGTCTGCACGACGAGGTCTCGCGCCGGGCCGGGTTCGAGGTGGGAGTCGAACCAAAGCCGACGAAGCGACTCGGCGAAGTTCGAGCTCTTCTCGCGGAACGACGCCCTCGAGTCGAATCGCTGGGCCAGGAACGCGATCGCCCCACCGCCGTGGCTGATGCACACGTCGAGTGCGGGATGCCGTTCGAGCACACCGCCGAGCACCAGGCTTGCCGTCGCCACCGTCTCTTCGTAGGTGTATCCGACGATGAGGTCGAGCCCGAACCGGCGAAGGCGGGCATCGGCCACGGGACCGCGACCGTCGTTGGTCACACCGTGGATGAACACAGGCACGTTCAGCTCGACGAGCCTGCGATAGAAGCCGTCGAGCCTGCGGTCGTCGAGGGCGATGCCGTAGTCCGAACCGATGTAGGCGGCGACCAGACCGAGGTCACCGATCGCCCGATCGAGCTCGGCGATCGCGCTCTCGGGATCCTGCAGGGAGAGCTGCGCTGCTCCGCACAACCTCGACGGGTGACGGGCGACGAGTGCAGCCATCGCATCGTTCGTCGCCCTGGCGAACGTGGCCGCTGGGCCGGGCTCGATGCCGCCGAAGAACGTCAACGGGTTCGGCGACAGCATCTGCACGTCGATGCCCAGGCGGTCCATCGATTCGAGGCGACGATCGACGTTCATGAACACGCTGTCGCGGTAGCGGATCGGTTTCATCGTGTAGTCGCCGACACCGAAGAACTCGGCCCCATCGGCGTCGGTGCCGTGAACAGGGCCGTACGCGCCCGCCGACCCGAACGCACCGTCGAGCACCACGTGCGCGTGCAGGTCGATGACCCCCGCCATCGTCACGGACCCGTGTGAGGCGCCGGAGCCGACCCGGCATCGGCGACGGCGTCGAAGCGAAACCCGTTGCTGTCGTACACGGGCCCGCGATCGTCGGCCGCGTAGAGCCGGTTCTCCGACTTCAGGAAACCACCACAGTTGCGGAGCACGTCGACCATCGCGGCGTAGTTCGGGTGGTCGAAGTGCTTCGCCAGGTTCTCGGGATCGGTCCACAGCTCGTACACCTGGATGTGCGTCGACTCGACCGGATCGGCGGCGAAGCAGTAGGCCAAGCACCCCGGCTCGTCGGCGCGAGTGGCCTGCTGAACGTGGGCGGTGAGGGAGACAGCCCGGTCACGATCTGCTTGGGTCTCGAACGTCAGCGTTGCAGTGATGATGATCATGCCGGTTCCCCCTGGTTGCCGCCGCGACGGTACCCGCCTGTCCGATCATCGGTCGGCTCGAACGAGTTGGTCGAAACACGGGTCGGTCGAAGCCGTCAGTCCGCTCGCTCCTTCGGGGAGTTGCTGAGCGCTCGGGCGATGTAGCGATCGAAGTCGTAGACGTTGCGCTCGAGGTACGACAGCGGGCCGCGTGCGAACTGTTGGCCGTCCGCGTTGCGGCGCACGGCCTCGATCACCGGCTGGTCCTCGGCGTTCACCTCGTTGAGCAGCGCGAGCACCGATGCCACGTAGGCAGCCGGATCGTCCTGCGCGGCGAGCACCTCGGGCGCGACCGACACGTCCCACCGGATCCGAACCCGGTCGGTCCCGAGCGGGCTGATCTGCAGGTACCAGAGCCAGTTCGGTTGCAGTTGCATCACGTGTGTCGGGAACACTGCGGCGAGCACGATCGCCTTGCGCCAGTCACCGGTGAGCGAGGTGTTCGATGGGTGGGCAATGTCGGGTCCCTTCTCGTGAGCCACGACGTGATGGGCCCAGTCGTCGGTACCTGGATGCATCGTCGTGTCGAGGGTGTTGTCGCCGTCCTTGCCGAAGGTGGCCTTGTGCACCTTGAACACGTGATACGCGTCCATGAAGTTCTCGACCAGCAGCTTCCAGTTGGTCTGCCACACGTCCACCTGCTGATGCACCGGCACGTAGTCGACGATGCGATACGGGCCGAGCACCTGTGCCAGTCCGATCAGCCGGTCGGCCAGTGGAGCAGCCGCAGGATCGCTGGTGGCGAAGATGAACCCTTCCCACACCTCGAGCCGCACCGGCGACAAGCGGTGCTCCTCGGGTCGCAACGCCCGTGCATCGCTG
>JAYSLK010000118.1:0-3685 GCA_043725585.1 Actinomycetota bacterium | reverse complement strand
TCCACGTCGCAGGACGCCTACGACATCGCCCGTCTGGTCGACACGATGGAGCACATCCACTTCTACCAGCGGTCGGTGGTTCCTCGCGACCTGCCCGATCCGGCCGAGATGGATATCAACACCGCGTATCTGAGCGTGATGGGCACCACCAAGCACGTCGGGACGTCGTGGGTGCATCCGGATCATCTCGAAGCGTCGCTGAAGATGTTCCACACCATGGCCGGCGGCGAGAAGCAGTGGCGCGAGCGCCCGTTCGTCAGCCAGTCGAACTGCTTCGTCGTGCCACCGCTCAAGTTCGCTCAGGATGCCTGTCGCTGTCTCGAGGTGGCGGTGCGCGGCGGCATGCCGGTGCTGTTGCTGTCGGCCGGACAGGCCGGTGCCACGGCGCCCGCCGCGCTGGCCGGCGCACTCGTGCAGGAGGTGGCCGAGGTGCTCGCCGGCCTCGTCTACGTCAACGCGATCCGGCCCGGCGCTCCGGCGATCTTCGGTCTGTGGCCCTTCGTCAGCGACCTGCGGTCGGGGGCGATGTCCGGCGGCAGCCCCGAACAGGCGTTGCTCTCGGCATCGTGCGGGCAGATGGCTCACTTCTACGACCTCACTGGCGGCACATCGTCGGGCATCAGCGACTCGAAGGTGCCCGACTTCCAGTCAGGTGCCGAGAAGGGCTACAACCACGCACTCGTGGGCAACGCCGGCGCAAACCTCATCTACGAAGCCGCTGGCATGCACGGCAGCCTGCTCGGCTTCTCGCTCGAAGGCGTGGTGCTCGACAACGACGTCGTCGGAGCGGTGCAGCGCACGATCAAGGGCATCGACGTGAGCGATGAGGCGATGTCGATCGACACCATCCGCGCCGCGGTGGTGGAGGGCCCGGGTCACTACCTCGGTTCGCCACAGACACTGGAGTTGATGCAGACCGAGTACATCTATCCGGCCATCGGTGATCGTCTGAGTCCGAAGGAGTGGAACGAGGTGGGTCGCCCGTCGCTCGTCCGTCGCGCGACCGAGAAGGTCGCCGAGGTGCTCGGGTCGCACTTCCCGAGCCACGTCTCCGACGAGGTCGACGCCGCGATCCGAGCCGAGTTGCCCATCCGTTTCGATCGCGCCAAGATGCGGCCACCGACCGACTGACGCCGGCGCGGTTCGCTCGCCGAACATGCATCACTCGTCGGGCACGGGAATCTGAGCGGAGGCGATGATCTCCTGAAGCGCCTCGATGTGATGGACGAGCGCTGCGCGGCCGGCTCGGGTCAACGACAACCAGGTTCGGCGTCGCCCCTCCCAGGGCTCCTTGCGGATCTTGACGTAGCCGGCGTCGGCCAGTGCGCCAACGTGTTTGGAGACCACGCTGTCGGCGACGTCCAGGGCATCGCGGACCGCGGCGAACTCCAACTCACCAACTGCGGACAGCATCGAACAGATGCGCAGCCGGTGTGGCGAGTGGATCACCTGATTCAGTTCGCTCATGCGAACGCGGCCGCATAGCGACGCATCCACCAGCGGTCGTTCACGTACGTCACGGGGAGCGGAACAAGACAGGCCAGCAGAACGATCCACCCCTGGCTCCGGAGCATCCCATACACGGCGAGCACCATGCATGCGATGAGGACCGCAGCGTGCACGCCGAGCACGGGCCAGGTGCTGCGGAGTCGATGCATCCCGTTGACCCAGGCGCTGTTGGGGCGGCGGAACCGCTGCATGGCCACCGCCTGCAGACCGACCGCAGCGATGAGCGCGATCACGAACACCAGCGATCCCCAACGCGAATCACCGTTGACCGCTGCAACGCCCGCCACCAACAACGATCTGCCGATTCCGGTCGTCAGGCTGCACCCGCGTGGCAAGCGCACATGACTGGCGACGCTGCGTGCGGCCGACCGACTCTCATCGAGCAACTTCGCAGCCTCGGCGGCACTGGAAGAAGCATCACTTTCCAATGTTGAAAGTCAAGAGGGCCCCCAGCTTGCCCAGCACGCTTCGGTGCGGAGCGATCGATCAGGGTTCGGCGGCGGGTGGGAGATCCCCGAACCGAGCGGGATCGATGCCATACGGTCGGACCACTGCGGCGACGAGCGAAAGGCGCTCCTCCGGCCGAGCGCCGACAGCGCCCACGAGGCGCATCGCCCAATGGTGGATCGCATCGAGCGTTCCCTGGTCGACGAAGTGGCCGTGCGCGTCGACCTTCGTGCGCGGCGCCGTGATCGCAAGCGTGTCGACCACCAGCGCCCCTTGCCAACTCAGTGTCCGCACGGCCTGTTCGAGCGCGAACTGCCCCCCGGTCGTCCCCGCGCTCAGAACCGAAACGGGACGGTGGTACACGAGGCCGAGCCGACCATCCAATCGAGTGCGTTCTTGACGCCTCCGGCGATCCCGCCCGCATACTCGGGGACTGCGATGAGCACGCCGTCGACAGACTCGAACGTGCGCCGGATCGCGTTCACGACGTCGCCCGCGTCGTCATCGAGCTGGGGCTGGAACGTCGGCACGGACGCGAAGTGGTCGATGCCGACGACGACATGACCGTCACCCAGCAGCCATGCAGCCGCGACATCGAGAGCAGCCTGGTTTGCCGACGGTGTTCCGAGGCTTCCGCACAAGGTCGCCAAACGCACGCCCTCACACTACGACGACCGATGTCGTCGTCAATGGAGTTGGGTGGAGCGGCGGAGCCAGGGGTCATCGCGCGTCGGTTCTTGATCGGACCGATTCCGACTGTCGCGTTCCGAGCGTAGGCCAGCCGCTCATCGGTGAACGTGCGTGGCGTTGTTTCGATCTGGCCCGACGTCAGTTGGAGGTGGACAGCAGCGTGATGCGCCGGATGGCTTCCAGCCCGCCCGGAAGGAGGCGCTCGGCGACCAGGTCGTGGGACGGACCGACCCGTGTCATGCGCCCGGTTCCCACGATGATCACGTCCTCGTCGACGAGGGCCAACGCCTCGATCGCCATGTCCCACGTGAAGGTGTCGCGAACCTCCAGCGTGGTGAGGTCGAGCCGGAAAACGGTGTCGTCGATCGCGATGGCGACCTCGTCCGCGTCGGCGGTGACGGCGACCCTCGCCCCGCTGCGGAGTTCGGCGACGGTGTCGGCCACGGGCTGGGCGCCGGGATCGGTGATGTCGTCGATGTCGTAGCCGGCAACCATGCCGTTGGGCGACGCGGCGAACAGTCGGCCGGTCGGGCTCACGGCCAACGCTCCGTCGCGGTCGCCCAACTCGAGCTCCGCAGGAACGGCGAGGCACCACACGCCGTTGATCAAGCCGAGGGTGTGGATGAACGAGTCGTCCGACGGCATGTCTTCGGTCGTGCCCTGGTACAGCGTGAACAGCAACTGTCGGCCGGGGTCGAACACGGCCGTGCGGCTGATCGCGCGGATCTCCTCGTCGACCTGCTGGCTCTTGTCGCGCAGATTCAACGGCAGCCCGAGTTGGCCAGTGGCCGTGTCGATCACGCGGACGCGATAGGCGCCAGACGGGAGGTATTCGATGGCGAAGACCCCGATCGGCATGCCGTTGCCCTCGGGCATGTAGGCGTTGGCGAAGGCTTCAGGCACGAGGTTGCCGGGGAGGTTCCACCGGCCGAGCTCGCCCTTGTTCCGATCGACCACGACGACCTCGGAGGTGGCGTTCGCCCCACCCGGTTCGGCATCAGTCAGCGCTGCCAACGTACCGGAGCTCGAGATGGCGGTG
>JAYSLK010000117.1:0-2407 GCA_043725585.1 Actinomycetota bacterium | reverse complement strand
CGGTCATCGCTGCCGCGGCCGGCGACAGCGGTGCGACGCCACAGTGTGCCTACACGTACGAGAGCGGCACGGGCGGCCAGTCGAACCTCACCATCGCGTCGATGGACTCCACCGCGGTCGGCGGCCTCACGGGCGACGACGCCTTCGACTTCGTCGCCGACATCAATCGTCAGGCGGCCGGTGGCAGCGACGTAGAAGAGGTCGACGTCGATGCCGGGGATCGAGCGGTTCGGTTCACAGGGCCGGGTGTCCACGTCGGGATCGTGTCCACCAACGGCCACATCCTCACCGTGATCGTCCCCATCGATGCCGAGGCGCTGGCTGTCGATGCGCTGCTCGTCGCGGTCGCCTCATCCGTCGGCGGCTGACTAGAACGCGTTCTAGTCCCGCGTCGTAGTATCGACGACATGGCTGACCTGCCGCTCATCATCTCCGTCGACGACCACGTGGTGGAGCCCCCCACCCTCTGGACCGATCGCCTGCCCGCCAAGTTCCTCGACCGGGCGCCCCGCGTCGAGCGCGACACCGCCACGTTCAACTTCGAGGGCGGCGTCTTCTCCTATGAGAAGGGCGTCGAGGGCGGCGAGATGTGCGACTGGTGGCTCTACGACGACCTCGTGTACCCGTTCCCGAAGCTGAGCGCGGCCCTCGACTTCGAGGACCTCGACGTCACCCCCGTCACCTTCGACGAGATCCGTCCGGGCTGTTGGATCCAGAAGGATCGGCTGCTCGACATGACAGCCAACCACGTCGAGGCTTCCCTCTGCTTTCCGAACACACTCCCCCGCTTCTGCGGCCAAGCGTTCTACGAGCGCGATGACAAGGAGCTCGCGCTCCTGTGCGTGCAGGCCTACAACGACTGGATGATCGATGAGTGGTGCGCCGGCGATGGCGCCGGGCGGCTGATCCCTCTCGGCATGATCCCGCTCTGGGACCCGCACCTCGCCGCCGCCGAGGTGCGCCGCAACGCCGCGCGGGGTTGCTTCGCCGTCACGTTCTCCGAGAACCCACACCCACTTGGCCTGCCCTCCGTGCACGACAAGGGCCGCCACTGGGACCCGTTCTTCCAGGCCTGCCAGGACACCGGCACCGTGGTCTGCATGCACATCGGTTCGTCGTCACGGATGCCGGCCACGTCACCCGACGCACCGTTCATCGTCAGCTCCACGCTCACCTTCTCGAATGCCATGGGCTCGATGCTCGACTACATCTTCTCCGGCACGATGGAGCGCTTCCCGGAGCTGGTGATCGCCTACTCCGAGGGCCAGGTCGGCTGGATGCCGTACGTCATCGAGCGGATGGACAAGCTCTGGGCCGAGCGCGGCGACAACTCCTTCGGCACGTCGCTGCCGAACAAGCCGAGCAGCTACATCCATCACCGCATCTATGGATGCGTGTTCGACGACGAGATCGGCCTCCGGAACCGCGACGTCATCGGCATGGACCAGATCTGCTTCGAGACCGACTACCCGCACGCCGACAGCACCTTCCCGCACAGCAAGAAGGTCGCCAACGACATCTGCACCCAAGCCGGTCTCGACGAAGAGGAGACCTGGAAGTTCCTCCGCGGCAACGCCATCCGCGCCTTCGGCCTCGAGCGCTACGGCATCACCAAGTAGCCCCAGTAGATCGTCACGTCGACCGGTCCTCCTGCGCGCCTCTGCGGCAGAGCAAGCCCGATCCGGTCGTTGTCTGCCGCAGGTTGATGCGACGTCGTCACCGGACGATGACCGCTGTACTAGCCGGCCTCGCCGAGGGCAGCGATCAAGATGTCACTCGTGGCGATGCTGGCAAACAGCAGCTCAAGTGTGAGCAGGGTTGCCTCGTGGTTGGAGCGCGGGGCTTGATGGGCAATCGGCTCAGCAGTGCAGTCCTCCAGCACGATGCAGTGGAGGTCCCTGAAGACGGCGTCTCGCACGGTCGAGTCGACGCACACGCTGGTTGTGGCGCCGACCACAACGACGGTCTCCACGCCGCGCTGCCGCAGCGTCTCCTCGAGGGTCGTGTTGTAAAAGCCGCTGTAGCGGTTCTTGTAGATCACGATGTCGTCTGGCTGCGGCTGCAGCTCGTCGACGATCTCGGTGTTCCACGTATCTCGGATCAGGATCCGGCTCGGTCGGCCGTCCGGCGACGTCGTGGGCTCACCGGCGTCGAGGGGCAGATGCTTGAGCCAGGTGGGGCCGTCCGGGTAGCTCGAGTCTGAGAGGTCTGGCTCGAACGCCATCTTGAGGTAGACGATCGGGATCCCGTTGACCCGGGCGGCCTGCAGCACACGACCGATCGGATCGACGATCGCTTGGATCGGCTTGATGTCGATCCCCGCGCGATCGAACATGCCGCCGACAGCACCGAAGTCGTTTTGCATGTCAACCACGATCACCGCGACGGTCCCAGTGTCGACCTGCGT
>JAYSLK010000116.1:0-3181 GCA_043725585.1 Actinomycetota bacterium | reverse complement strand
TGCCAGGATGCCGCTGGCGTCACCCGTCTGCGGCGGACAGGATCCGAACCGAACCCGCCACCGGATCGATCTCCACCATCGAGCCATCGGGGATGTCGGTCAGCGCCCCGCGGGCGCCGATGATCGCGGGGATGCCCAGTTCTCTGGCGATCACCGCGGCGTGACTCATCGGCCCTCCGTCGGCGGTGATCACGCCCCCGGCCAGCGAGAGCACCAGGTTGTACGCCGGCGTCGTTCCGGCGACGACGAGCACGTCACCCGGCTCGAGCCGGTCGAGTGCCTCCTCCGGCGACGTGGCCACCCGTGCCCGGCCTTGCATCACCCGGGTTCCGACACCGATGCCCGTCAGCCCGTTGCCGGCGATCGATCCGGTGGCGCCGCCGTCCATGCCCATATGCCTCATCACGGTCTGAACCATCGCCACCATCTGTCCGAGGTTGGTCGGCAGCACCTCCAACGGCGGCGTTGGTTCGTCGGGCCCGAGGAGCGCCGGGGCATCGGCGCCCTTCTGCGCTCTGCGGACGCCGGCGCGGTTCACGAGCTCTGCGTTGGACGGCACGCCGCTGAACAGCGCACTCGTGAACTCATCGGGGCGCAGTTCGAACACCAGTTCACGCTGATCGAGATGTCCATGCACCGCCAGCCGCCGACCGAGTTCGAGCAGAGCGAAGCGGAGCAGGCCGGTCGGCCACTCGGCGGTGGTGGGACCGTTGTCGTCACGAAGATCCATGGCGGCACGGGCCTGTAAGAGCATCTCGTCGAACCGACCACGGTGCTCGGACGCGACGTTCAGACGTTCGCGGGCGATGCGCTCGGCCACCTCCGCTGACGAGTCGTGCACCTCGGCGTTCATGATGCCGGCAAAAATCAAGTCGGGACGCTCGCCGAGCGTGATGCCATCGACGTCGTAACGCGAAAACAGCACCGAGCCTCGGTGTCGGAGGTAGTCCTCGACGAGCGCGTCGATCTCGGGCGAGATCGACCGGAGCTGATCGAGCGATGTCGGTTGGCGACCCGATGCCTCGACCAGAACGCGGATCTCGCGCAGCGCGTGCATCGGCGCGCTCGTGGACGGTGAAGCTCCTTCCAACAACGACAGAGCCTCAGAGGCAGGCAACCCCCACTCGATCGCGCGGTGCAGAAACTGGCCGAGCGGTCCGAGGTCGTGGCCATGCAACCAGAAGTGATGCTCGAAGTTGACGAGGCAGTGTTCGATGCACCGGTGCACGTGGGCGAGCAGCGTCGCATCGTCGAGGGCGGGCAGGTCCACGTCCTGCAGGGCCAGGTTAGCGGCAACGATGACGGCCTTGCCACCGTGGTGCCAGTCGTGGATCACCTTGTTCCATGGCTGCTCGGCGATCACCTTGCCCGCGGTCTTGTTGCGGCGGCGCATTTCGGGATGAAGCCGCATCGCCAGCTTGAGCACGGCGGCGGGAGGAAGCTTGGTGGGGGGCTTGTCGGGACGCAGCAGAGGCCGCAACCGCAAGTAGAACTGACCGTTGACGAACCGCACATCGAGCGTCTCGAGCGGGGTGCCGAACTCGGCAAACGAGCGGCGCATCCCGGCCGGCATCGAGACCGAGGCGATGTGCTGGATGATCGGTGTGGCTCCCGCAGGCATGTGCGACCGATCGCGTGCCCATTGGCCTGGGCCTGGTGGATCCCAAACGAACTCCATCACACCTCCTCGGTCGTGGAGCGCCTCTGGCGCGCCCCGGTGACGTCGTAACCCTACGCGGTGTGACGAGCGGCCCTTCACGTGGTCGGCGGTGGAACCCCTCGGTGATGGTCTCAGAGGTGCAGGACGTACGCGATGCCTTCGACATCGCCCCACGTCTCGTCGTGCTCTGGTGTGCGCACGAAGCCGAGTCGCGTGTACACGCGACGAGCCGCCTCCATCACCGGGATCGTGTGGATGCGGATCCGGCGTCGGCCCAAGCGCCGCGCTTCGTCGATGCACCATTGCACCATGGCCTGTCCGACGCCGACGCCGTGTACCGCTGGATCGACGCCGAAGTAGCGGAAGCTGGCAGCTTCGGGATCATCGAATTCGTGATGATGCGTCCCGGGACCTGGCACGAAGGTGAGGCACCCGACGATTCGTCCGTCGAGCACAGCGACGATCACGTCGACGGCCTCGGCCGGCTCGAGGCGGGCACCGACGTCGCCGATGTAGCGGTCGTACTCGTCGTCGGCCGGGTAGTCGGGCAACGACCGGTAGGCCGCCTGGACGAGTGCTCCCGTTCGTTCCAGGTCGTCGTCGTGCGCAATCCGTCGGATCTCCATCGATCGACAACCTACGCTTCGCCGATGGACGACACGCAAGAGAGCCACCATCGCATCGCGACGGTCGAGCAGTTGCGACAGCACTACCGGCAACCGTCGTCGCTGACGGTGAACAAGGAGCGGGCCACGATCGACACCGCGTCTCGGCAGTTCCTCGAATGCTGCCGCTTTGCCGTCGTGGGCACCTTCGACCCGGACGGCAATGCCGACACGTCGCCGCGCGGCGGCCCGAGCGGCTGGATCCGAGTGCTCGACGAAGCGCGCATTGCGATGGCGGACCTCGGTGGCAACAACCGCCTCGACTCCCTGCAGAACGTGGTGGCGACCGGCCGGATCGCGATCATGTTCGTCGTTCCTGGCCAGAGCGAAACCGTCCGCGTCAACGGCGCCGCGTACGTGAGCGTCGACCCCGATCTCCTGGCCTCGTTCGTTCTGCCCAAGGTTCCGAAATCGGCGATCGTGGTCGAGCTCGACACGACGTACGTGCACTGTGCGAAGGCGTTCATGCGTGGTGGTGTGTGGGACCCGGACGCGTGGGCCGAGCTCGCCGGCACGCCCGACGGCGCAACGATCCTCAGCTGCCAGGCGGTTGCCGAGGTCACGCCCGAGCAGATCCGAGGGATGCTTCAGGACAGCTACACATCGGATCTCGCCGCCGAACGCTGACCACCGAAGTCGGGTCGGTTCATCCGCCGGCGGATTGACACAGCGCCGCTGCCGACGGGATCAGCTCATCTTCGCCTGAAGGCGAACGTCGAGGGCATCGAGGAAGTCCTCGGTGCTCAGATACGGCGCGTCCTTGCTGATCAGCAAGGAGAGATCCTTGGTCATCTCGCCCTGCTCGACGGCCTCGACGCAGACCGCCTCAAGAGCCTGTGCAAATGCAACGACATCC
>JAYSLK010000115.1:0-3112 GCA_043725585.1 Actinomycetota bacterium | reverse complement strand
CAACCTGTGCCGAGCGCTGCTGGCCGCCGGCTGCGAGGTGTCGGTGATCGACGACCTCTCCACCGGCAACCGCGCCAACATCGACGGCCTCATCGACACACACGAGGTGCGGTTCGTGGAGGGCACGATCCTCTCCGACGAGGCCCTCGATGCGGCATTCGCCGGCGCCGATGCCGTCGTGCATCTCGCTGCGCTCGGCAGCGTGCCCCGCAGCGTCGCCGACCCGCTCGCCACCCACCATGCCAACGCCACCGGCACCCTGATGGTGCTCGAAGCCGCGCGCCGCCACGGCGGGCTGCACACCATCGTCGCCTCCAGCTCGTCGGTGTACGGCAGCAACCCGATCCTGCCCAAGCACGAAGAGCTGGCCACCCGCCCGCTGTCGCCCTACGGCGGCAGCAAGCTGGTCACCGAGGGCTACACGCTCGCGTGGGCCAGCTCGTACGGCATGCCCACGTTGGCGTTCCGGTTCTTCAACGTGTTCGGTCCGCTGCAGCCGGCGGGCCACGCGTACGCCGCGGTCATCCCCGCGTTCGTGCACGCTGCCCTCACCGGTACCCCGCTCACCGTGCACGGCGACGGCACCCAGAGCCGCGACTTCACCTACGTCGGCAGCGTGGTCGGTGCCATCACCGACGCCGTTGTGCGCCGCGTGTCGAGCCCCAGCCCGGTGAACCTCGCGTTCGGCACCCGGGTGACGTTGCTCGACGTGATCGCCTCGCTGGAAGAGATCATCGGCCACCCCATCGAGCGCACCCACACCGACAATCGCGCCGGCGACGTCCCGCACAGCCAGGCCGACACGACCCGCCTGCGGGAGCTGTTCCCTGGCGTCCAAGCCGTGTCGTTCAGCCAAGGCCTCCGCACCACCGTCGACTGGATGCGCTCGATCGTCTGACCTTCCCGATCAGGTACGACCGGACGCGGTCAGCTCCTCAGGACGATTGGTCGAGCACCGGGGCGAACCGGCGCATTTCCGACTCGGCAATCCCGTTGGAACGAGCCGTCTGCCGCCATCCCGACACCACTGCGCGGATCTCCGCCCAGATCGCAGCCGCGCGATCGGAGGTGAGCCCGAAGTAGCGGGCTGCGTTTGCTACGGCCATCGTTGCATCGCCACGCGACGCTGCGTACGAGATGGACGTCACCCGACTCGCTGCGGCATCAGGGTTCGGGTTCACGTCGAAGACCGGCGACAACGTCCAGCCTGCACCCTGGCGCACGAAGCCGTGGTTGCGCAGGTGATCGTCGGTGTTGTTGACCGCCACCGAGAAGGCGATGCGACGCCACAGCTCCTCCAGGTCGGCCACCACGTTGCTGCCGTGATCGCCGATCGCTTCAGCGATCTCGAGGTAGTCCCTCGAAACGCCGTCACGGCTGCCGAGCAGCGCCATGGCGCTCACGTACGGGCGTCGAACATCGCCCACCCGGTCGAACCGTTGCACCAACAGCACGCTCCGGCCGGCCACCTGCACCAATCGGCGTGGTGACGACCGAATGCCACATCGTTCGGCCAGATCGAGAACGGACTTCTCCCACGCCATCACGTCCCACTCATCGCCGCGATGAGGGAACTTGGCGATGAACAGTCGGTCGCCGTCGCGCACCGAGGCCTTGGGCCTCGCTCCGCCGAGCGAAGCCGAGCCGGCATCCAGTAGTTCCTGCACCGCCGCGTGGTCATCACCGCCCTCCGCCGTCGCCGCGTCTGCGGCGTGGAGCAGCCTCGGGAGTTCGAGGAGCTTCGGCACGGCATGACCCGGTGCAAGGAACTCGGAACCACCCAGTCGGTACCGGAGCGCACCATGACGTGTGAGATCGCTGACGCCGAGCAGGAAGTCGACCTCGGTGACAGTACGTGGGCGACCGTGGCCGACCCGACCATCCGACATCAACCGCTTCTTGATCAGGCTGCGGCCCCAGCGGTCTGGGGCCGCATCGCCAACCGCTCCAGGCAGTCCCTCGGTGGTACCGTCGGCGCTGGCCAACGGCAGGTCTGGGCTGATCTCGAACGCATCGGTGCGACCGAGATACGCGTCGGCGTACACGAACCTCGTGGAGACCACCTACCGGCGGCTGCTCACATGGGCGGATGTGGCTCGAGAACAAGGCATCCGGCTCGACGACGGCGTCAGGCAACCGGGTTGAGCCAGGTGACCTCTGAGAACCTTGCGAAGTCGGAATCGGCCGACACCATTGCCACACCGTGTTCGATGCACAGAGCGGCGAGCACCGCATCGGACACCAGGTTGCCGCGCAGGTCGAGGTCGGTGACCAACCGCTTCAGGATCTCTCGGTGACCCGCCGTCGGCTGCGGGATCCATGCCGCCGGCGCATCGAGCCAGGCATCGACCAACGCCCACGCCTGAGCGGCCGACAACGGTTCGGCCATCGCCCGTGGGTTGGTGGAGATGCGCACGAAGGCCACGAGCGACTGCCACGGGAGGCCCACGCGGCGCGAGCCGTTGAGTGCATCCTCCAGCCAGCGCTTCGCCTTCACGTGGAACACGCTTGCCTCATCGACCGCGTAGAGGAGCACGTTGGCATCGACGATCAACGGAACGACCTCATCTTGCGGTGGGGCCTTCGAGCACCTCGAGAGCGTCGGCAACGTTCGACACGTCGATCTTGGCGGCGAGCGGATGGGTGCTCTGCTCGAACGGTGCGCTCGCCGGACGAACGAGGAGTCCCTGCCGAATCAGCTGGTTCACCGCTTCCGACACACCGGTTCGCGTCTCATGCCGGATCCGCTCGATGGCTGCCACGACATCGTCGTCCAATTCGATCGTCGTGCGCATGCACGAACTCTAACATCACGATGCGCCACATCGCTCATGTCCATGCACATAGATCGGCCCGCACCACGGTGCAGCGCATGCTCCACCTCATCCGCCCACCGAAAGCCCAAGTCGCCCGAAAGCGAGGTGGCGGCCCGTTCGGTTCAGACGACCGGGTCGACCCAGGTGACCTCGGGGCAGCGTTCGAAACGGCGGATCGGCGGCGGCATCGATCAGGCTCACGGCGCAGGATCGACGTGCGCCCGCAACTCGATCGAATCGGCCACCAGACTCGCCAGCATGCACAACTGATTGATCTCGCGGTCATCGAACCTTCT
>JAYSLK010000114.1:0-5597 GCA_043725585.1 Actinomycetota bacterium | reverse complement strand
GTCTGGACGATCGACGACCCGGTCGAGATGGAGCGACTCCTCGATCTCGGCGTCGACGGCATCATGACGGATCGTCCGGCGGTGTTGCGAGAGGTGTTGGAGCGACGCGACCGCTGGCGTGGCTGAACACCATCCATCCGGCGGTGAACAGGAACACAGCGCTCGCGACGGCACACACCGCCGGCCCGGGGCCCAACCGGATCGACGTGTCTCGGGCGCCCATCGCAAGGGCAGCGCCCACTCCACCTGCGTACATCACGGCCACGATGGCAGCTGCGAGCGAGGCGAGCCATCGGCGCCACCAGGCGAGGACCACGGCCACGGTCACCACCAGCGGAACCAGCGGCCACCACCGCACCAGCAACGAGAGCCAGCCGCCGGGAGCGACGTCGAGTCGGTCGAGCAGGCCGAGCAGCTCGTAGCTCGAACGCGAGGTGTTGCCGGATCTCAACCAAGGTAGGAACGTGGCGACGATCACGATGGTGCCGGTCGCGGTGTACGCCGCCAGCGCCGATGGTCGGTGCTGCGCCACTCGTCGGATCACTGTGCAAGTCTACGGCGCCCACTCATCCGCCCCAGGAACCCTGAAACCCCCGAGAAGCAGGTCGACATGGTCATCGAGTTCCTCACGTTCGACATCGCCACTGCGGACCAGCGGGCCTGGTCGAAGGTCGACCGCGAGACGTGGACGGCATACCTCGAGGGCATGCCAGGCTTCATTCGCAAGGAGCTGTGGGTCGATCGAGATGCCCAACATCGCGTCCACGCGGTGATCTGGTGGCAGGACGACGCATCGTGGGCCGCCTGCGATCACGATGTCATGCGATCCATCGACGCCGCGATGGGCGCGCTTCATCGCGTCGGCACCCTGAGCACGTTCGACGTCGTCGCCGACGATCCCGGCATCAGCTGAGGACGTCGAACACCCACTCCTGGCCAGCGGGCACGAAGACGAAGTCGAACGTGTCGGTGTTGCCGAACTGGAGGTCGTGTTCGATGCTCGGCACCTCCACCACGGAGCCCGACGCCTGCAGCTTGCCGATGCGATAGCCAGCGGCGGCCAGGCATCTCGTCATCGACCGAGCGCGATCCAACAGCGTGTCGGCCGACACCGAGGCAACCGGAATGCCGTCGGCGTCACGTTCGGGCAGGGTCTCGCACACGATCAGCGGGTGATGCGCCGCGATCGTTCGAGAGAAGCCTTTCAGCACCTCGAGCTCCGTGCCTTCGACGTCGATCTTCAACACCGAGATCGACGACACCCCCAGCAGTTCGAGGGCATCGTCACCCCGCCACACAGGTACCACCTGGCTGGCGACGAACTCGTGATGTCCACCCTCGATGACGAAGGTGGCCGTCGGGTCGTCGCCGGGCCAACGCATGTGGAGCTGGAGCAGATCGGTGTGATCGAGGAGCCCCACCGGCACGAGTGTGCACTTGGAGTAGCCGTTGATCTCGACGAGCTTGCCCGTGTAGAAGTTGCATGCCGGGTTCGGTTCGAAACCGATGTAGGCCCGGTCGGGGTCGAAGCCCTTCACCTTCACCAGTGTCTGCCCGCTGTTCACGCCGACGTCGACGAACATGCCAGGCAGTCGGCGAAACGCTTCGGAGAAGAGGCGATCCAGGTGCACCTCCCTGCCGTGCTTCATCTCGCGCAGGTTCTGGCGTCCGAGCTTGCCGAGTTGCGGGATCCGAACCCCGTTGGGCGAACGCAGCCGGAAGCTGGTGTTCACGAATCTCAGCAGTCGGCTGCGGATCAGGAACTCGCCGAGGAGGAAGTGGCGCATCGCCGCGCACGGTATCCCACCGTGGAGCGGTCGACAGTGGATCGCTCTGCAGCCATCGCCGTATCGTTGGCCCATGACAGCCGGCAACACTCGATCGTCCCGTTCCTCGCCTCGATCGTCGCCTCCGCTGTCGTCGGTGAGAGCGCCCGGGTCGATGGTCGCCTCGGCCGACCACCTTGCCAGCCAGGCCGGGATGGCAGCCATCGCGCTCGGGGGCAACGCGGTCGACGCGGCCATCGCGACGAACGCAGCGATCGCGGTCACCGGGCCGCATCTGTGCGGCATGGGCGGCGACCTGTTCGCGTTGGTGCACGACGGCCGCGAGGTGTACGCGCTCAACGCCAGCGGCCGAGCGGGCAGCGGAGCCAGCGCCGATGCGCTCCGCCGCGACGGCCATCGCCACATGCCGTTCCGGCACGACGTCAGGTCCGTCACGGTGCCGGGTTGCGTCGATGGGTGGTGTGCCCTCCACGAGCGCTTCGGTCGCCTACCGCTGACTCGTCTGCTCGAACCCGCGGTCCGACTCGCCGAGGAGGGCTTTCCCGCCTCGCCGCTGTTGGTGGGCGCGCTGGCCACGGTGGACGAACGAGGACGCGAGGCGCTCCGCGAACTGGTCACCCAGGCCCTCCGACCCGGCGATCGCGTCCGGAGGCCCGGCGTCGCCGCGGCGCTCCGAGCCGTCGCCGAACACGGCAGGGATGGTCACTACCGAGGGGACTTCGGACGGGGGCTGCTCGCTCTGGGCGGCGGGTGGTTCACCGACAGCGATCTGGACACTCCGGGTGCCGAGTGGACGGCGCCGTTGTCGCTGCAGGCCTTCGGCCACGTGCTGCACACCATCCCGCCGAACTCACAGGGCTACCTGACCCTTGGTGCAGCCTCCCTCGCCGACCGGCTCGGACTCCCGGCCGATCCCGACGATCCACAGTGGGCCCACCTGCTGATCGAGGCAGCCAAGGTCGCCGGCCGGGACAGGCCCGAGCTGCTCAACGACCGAGCGAACGGCGGGCGACTGCTCCACGCGATCGCCGAGCGTCTGGGCGACATCGACCCCCACCGGGCCTCGCGTCTCACACCCCGGCAGCGTCAGGGCGACACCACCTATCTGTGCACGGTCGACGCCGACCGAATGGGGGTCTCGCTCATCCAGTCGAACGCGTCAGGGTTCGGTTCGTGGCTGGTCGAACCCACCACCGGCATCAACCTCCACAACCGGGGGCTCGGCTTCTCGCTCGAGATCGGCCATCCGGGCGAGATCGCTGCAGGTCGCCGCCCGCCCCACACGCTCTCCCCCGCGCTGGCGACGAGCAACGCCGGATCGCTGCGGGCCGTGTTCGGCACGATGGGCGGCGACGCACAGCCTCAGATCCTGCTGCAGCTCGCGGCGCGATTGTTCCTGCACGCGCAGAGCCCGGCGGTCGCGATCAATGCCGGCCGGTGGATCCTCGACGGACCGGTCACCGGGTTCGACACCTGGACCGGTGCCGGCGGACCGCACGTGCTGCTGGAAGGGCACGTGCCAGAGGACTGGCGTGCCCACCTGGTGGAGCTCGGCCACGAGGTGCAGAGCTCACCGTCGTGGTCGAGCGACTTCGGCCACGCACACGCGATCGTCGTCGGCGACGACGGCATGTTGAGCGGCGCAGCAGATCCGCGCACCCGCGTCGGATCTGTTGCCGCCATGTGAACTCCGGTCGGACATCGGCGCCGAGACCAGGCGACCGGCGACCCAGGGGTAGCGTTCGCGTTCATGCGTGTCGACACGAACTTCTTCTGCACCGTGCCAATGCCGGACGCCGGCGATCCTCAGGTGCCCGCCACCAGTCGTCGATTCGGCAACGACGCAGTGATCGCGTGCTACGAGAACCTGGTCGACTGGGCCAAGACCGCCGATCGGTTGGGCTTCGACACGATGTGGCTGACCGAGCACCACTTCCAGTACGAGGGCTACGAGGTCCTGCCGAACCTGATCATGTTCGGTCAACACCTGGCCAGCATCACCACCGACCTCCGCCTCGGCCAGATGTTCAACGTGGTGCCGCAGTGGCACCCTCTCCGGCTCGCCGAGGACTTCGCACTCGCGGACATCGTGACGGGCGGTCGGATGGAGTTCGGTGTCGGCCGCGGAACCGTGCCGCGCGAAGCCTGGGCCCTCGGCACGGTGGTGGCCAGCGGCGACAACGCGATGTCGGCCGAGCACGACCGGATCAACCGCGAGATCTTCGAAGAGGCGCTCGAGGTGATCAAGTTGGCCTGGTACAACGACAGCTTCAGCTACCGGGGCAAGCAATTCGTCTTCCCGCCCGATGACGTGCCCGATCGCGGCACCGTCGTCCAGGAACTGACGCTGATCCCCAAGCCACGGCGCCACGTCGACATCTACCAACCGGTCACCTCGCCCGAGACGATCGAGTACGTCCCTCGCGTCGGCCACAAGGCGATCTACTGGCTCACCAACGCCGAGAGCCAGAAGGCGAAGTGGGACCGATACGCCGAGATCCGGGCGGCGGTGGGCACGCCGGTCGGCCCCGGCGAAGACCGGTGCCTCGTCCTGAACATGCACGTCGGACGCACGCGCGAAGCAGCGATGCGCAAGGGCAAGCCGGGCCACGACGAGTTCGTGAAGTTCCTCTCGCCATACGGGCGGTTCAACAGCTACCGCAACCCCGACGGGTCGAAGGTCGCGTTCGACCACCAGCCGACGGTCGAGGAGAGCAATCGCGAGAAGATCCAGGTCATCGGCTCGATCGACGACGCTGTCGATGCCATCGGGTTCTGGCGGGACTTGCTCGATCTCAATCACATCTGCTTCTTCTTCGACCTCCCGGGCCTCACCCGCGACGAGATGAACGAACAGATGCACCTCGTGGTCGAAGAGGTGTTCCCACGTCTCGGTGAACCGGTCGAACGGCGGCCGATCACCAGCCGCCCGTTGGTGTGAGCATGCCGGTTCGATGACGACACCACACATCGGTACCCCGGTCGACGTCGCCGGGCTGCTCGACTGGCTCACCGTCGACGCAGGTTGGCTCGTGCTGCCTGCCCTCGCCGAGCCCCACGCCCACCTCGACAAGGCGTTCCTGGCCGAGCGGGTCGGGAACCCGACAGGTGACCTGATGGGCGCAATTCTGGCGATGCAGGACAGCCGCCATCTCATCACGTTCGACGACATCGTCGAGCGCGGCGAACGAGCTGCCCGCCTGCTCCTCGCCAACGGTTGCACAGCGATCCGTACCCATGCCGACCTCACGGCCGAGAGCGGGCTCACCAACGTCGAGGCGCTGATCGAAGTACGCGAGCGGCTGCGCGGTCTGGTCGACATCCAGGTGGTCATCCTGTGCGGCTGGCCGTCGAGCGGTGAAGCCGGCAGACCTCAGGTCGCCCTGCTGCGCGAGGCGGTGAAGAGCGGTGCAGATGTGGTCGGCGGTTGCCCTCACCTCGAAGACGACGCGATCGCTGCCACCGAGAACTTCCTGTCGATCGCCGGCGAGGCCGGGCTGCCCGTCGATCTCCACACCGACGAGACGCTCGACCCGCGGAAGCTCTTCCTCGAGCACCTCGCGCGTCGAGTCACCGAGCTCGAGTTCCCCTTCGGCGTCACGGCGAGCCACTGCTGTTCGCTCGGCGTGCAGCCCGAAGCCGTGCAGCGACGGGTGGCCGAACAGGTCGCTCACGCCGGCATCCACGTGGTCGCGCTCCCCCACACGAACTTGTTCCTCCAGGGCCGCGACCACCAGAGCGCCATGCCTCGGGGTCTCACCGCGGTGAAGGCCCTGCGCGAGGCAGGGGTGAACGTCTGTGCCGGGGCCG
>JAYSLK010000113.1:0-4902 GCA_043725585.1 Actinomycetota bacterium | reverse complement strand
AACCGTATCCACCCCCACGCCTTCGTCGCCCTGCCACGACGATGGGTTGTCGAACGAACCTGGTCCTGGCTGATGAACAACCGCCGCCTCCAACTCGACTATGAACGCGACCCAAACGTCACCGAAGGCTTCATATGGGCCGCCCACAGCAGACACCTCCTCCGCCAACTCACCCCAACCTGACCCGCGAATCGCGCAGGCCAAACATTCGCGACAGCCACTCACTGCGCGTTCGGCGCCGAGGGTGACATCGGCTGTGGAGGATCGGAACGATCGAACGCCGCGGTGACCTCGTCGTAGGTGAGGGTCGTCTCGTCGTTGCCGACGATCTCGGCGGCGGGAATGCGTTCCGAACGGACGTAGGTGTTCTCGCGTTCGAAGTCGCCCGCAAAGCGCTTGAAGAACAAGAACACCACGATCGACCAGAGGAACATCCCCCCACCGATCTTCATCAGCGCCCCGGCGATCTGTTGATCGTCGGTCGGGTTGAGCCCCCACACGCGCACCGGCGTGTTGTAGTGCTTGTACACGGTGCCTTCGGCGAAGGTGAGCCAACCCGCCGGCACGGTCGGCACCACGCTCATCAAGAACAGGTAGATGCACTTGCCGAGATGGCCGAGGCGCAGCTCATCGAGCGGCCCCACGATCGGGCACCACATCAACATCGCCGTCGTGACCACCAGGAGGTGGAGGCTGTAGTGGAGCGGGCCGTTCTCCGTCGAGGCGTTCACGAGCACGGGAATGTGCAGGATCATCACGACGACGTTGAAGATGACTCCTGCGATCACCGGTGTGGTGAAGTACCGGAACACCCGGTAGGCCCGACCCTCGCCGATGATCGAACGCGCCATCCACGTCGGGATCGACATGAGCGCCAACGGGGGGACGAGGTAGCTGAACACCAGGTGCTGGAACATGTGCACCGAGTAGAGGTAGTTCTCGCCGATGTCGTGGACGGGCCAGTCGGCCGCGAACCAGAACAGGGCGACGGCTCCCGTGAACGACGCGACCTGTCGACGGCTCACGGGCGGCTGCCCGGCCGGTACCGCCCGTGGCCCGATGACTCGCGCCATGTAGACGTAGGCACCGACGAAGAACACGACGAGAGCCCAGACTTCGGGGTGTGCATTGAACGCCCATGGATCGGCGAACGTCGTTGAACTGGTGGTGTCGGCGAACACTGGTCGCCTCCGTGGGTCAGCTGAGGGGGGGTCAGCGGGGGTCAGGTGGGACTGAAGAACCGGAACGTGGCGAGGAACGCCATGTACACGAGAATCGCGAGGATCAACCCTGTGTAGAACAAGTAGCTGAAGATCTTGCTGTCACCCTTCAGATGCATGAACAAGGATGCGACCATGACGAACTTGATCGCCATCAAGGTCAACAGTGTCGGCAGGAAGAACGGTCCGAAGTCGATCCAGTAGGTCGACGTCTCGAGTGCCGTGATCGCAGCCAGGATGAGCGCGACAATGACGTAGTAGCTGTCGGGCTTGTGCTCGTGCACGTGTACGGCGTGGCCGTCGGCGGGGTGATCGTCGTGTCCGTCGGTGTGGTCGACGTGGGCTGCGGTGGTGCTCATGTGGGCCTCGCTCAGAACGGGATCAGGACGGGATCAGGTAGACGAGGGTGAAGATGATGATCCACACGACATCGACGAAGTGCCAGTAGAGACCGACGAGCTCGACCACCTCGGCCTTGTCGCCCGGGATCCGACCACGCTTGTTGATGCCCACGAGCGCCATCAGCATGATGATGCCGACCGTGACGTGCACGCCGTGGAAGCCCGTGAGCGTGTAGAAGCTCGAGCTGAACAGGCTGGATGTGAAGCCCACACCCTCTCGGTAGAAGCTCGTGAACTCGTAGACCTGACCACCCACGAAGGTCGCACCGAGCAACGCTGTCACCGTGAGCCACAGGTTGGTGCGGCGGTCGTCTTTCTGTGCGGCAGCCGACACGGCCAGGACCATCGTGAGCGAGCTCATCAGCAGCACGAAGCTCGACATGGATGTGAACGGGATGTCGAAGATCTGGTCGGGGCCAGCATCTGCTGGATGACGACCTCGGTACAGCATGTAGGTGGAGATGAGGCCGCCGAACAACAGGCATTCACTGCCGAGGAACAGCCACATCGCCATCTTGTTGTTGCTCAGGCCGGTGGAGGTGGCGTGACCTCCGTGGCCGTGGTCCTGATGGCCCGGATTCTCCGGACCGCCGCGACCATCGTCAGGCGGGTGCCCGTCGGAGACGGGATCGTGGACAGCGATGTCAGCCAATGGTCGCCAACTCCTTGTTGCTCCCGCCACCGTCGGCCGGAGGGTCGTAGTCCGAATCGTCGGCGACAGATGGTTCCAGAGCCCACGCAAACGCAGCGAGCAGCACGATGAATCCACCGACCACGATGAGCAGGCGGTTGTAGATCACGCCGTAGCCCATCACCGGCAGGGCGAAGGCAAGGATGACCGGCCAGTACGACGGCGACGGCAGGTGGATGTGCTTGTCGCCCTTGGCCTCCTCGGCGGCGAGGATCTCCTCGGCCGTCGCGACCTTGCGGACCTCGCCGGAGTCGTGGTCGACCTCGTACTTGCGATGGAAGAACTCATCGAGCGCCTGCACCGTCGGGATCGAGTCGAAGTTGTGCTCCTTGGGCGGGCTGGCCGTGATCCATTCGAGGCTGCGAGCATCCCACGGGTCGAGGGGCGCCTTCGGCGTGGTCGAGGACTTCTTGTGGGTCTGCCACACGTTGTAGAGGAACGTTGCGACGCCGAGCGCCAGGATGAACGAACCGAGCGACGCCACCCGGTTCCAGAATCCGATGTTGAAGAACCCCTCACCTGCACGCGCCTCGGTCCAGTTCATCGTGCGGCGCGGCATGCCCTGCAGCCCGATGATGTGCATCGGACCGAAGGTCATGTTCATACCGATGATCATCAGCCAGAAGTTCCACTTACCGATGCGCTCGCTCAGCATCTTGCCGAAGATCTTCGGCCACCAGTAGTAGAAGCCGGAGAACAGACCAAGCACCGCGCCTCCGAAGATCACGTAGTGGAAGTGGGCGACGATGTAGTAGGTGTCGGTCTGCTGGGTGTCGCTCGGTGCGACCGCGTGGGTGACGCCCGAGAGGCCACCGATGGTGAACTGCACCACCAGTCCGACCGAGAACAGCATCGCCGTCGTGAACCACAGTTTGCCGCCCCACATGGTGAGGGTCCAGTTCACGATCTTCACACCTGTCGGGATGGCGATCAGCATCGTCGAGACCGAGAACACTGCGACGCTCACCGGGCCGAGGCCGCTGGCGAACATGTGGTGGGCCCACACGCCCCAGCCGACGAATCCGATCGCGGCGCCCGAGAACACCACGAACCGGTACCCGAACAGCGGCTTGCGGCTGAACACCGGCAAGACCTCGCTGACGATGCCGAACGAAGGGAGCACCAGGATGTACACCTCTGGATGCCCGAAGATCCAGAACAGGTGTTGCCACAGCAGCGGATCAGCACCGGCTGACACGTCGAAGAACGTGGCGCCGAACTCGCGCTGGAACATGAGGAGGAACAACGCAACGGTGATCACCGGGATGGCGAACACGAGCAGGAACTGCACCACGAGAATCATCCACGTGAAGATCGGCATCTTCATCAGGGTCATCCCTGGCGCACGCATGTTGAGGATGGTGACGATCAGGTTGAGCGCGCCGGTGAGGGACGCGATGCCGGTGATCTGGAGGCCGAGGCTCCAGAAGTCGACTCCGTGGCTGGGGGAGAACAGTGCGTTCGCGTTCGGCTGATACATGAACCAACCACCGTCGGCGGCGCCGCCGAGCAACCATGAGGTGTTCAGAAACAGACCACCGGCGAGGAAGCACCAGAAACCGAAGGCGTTGATGCGGGGAAACGCGACGTCGCGCGCGCCGATCTGGAGCGGTATGAAGTAGTTGGCGAACGCAGCCGCCATCGGCATCACGAACAGGAACACCATCGTGGTGCCGTGCATCGTGAACATCTCGTTGTAGAGCCCAGCGCTCAGCACGGTGCCGTTGGGGCCGGCGAGTTGAGCACGGATGAGCAATGCCTCGAGGCCACCGACGAGGAAGAAGAACATCGCAACGACGCCGTACATGATGCCGAGCTTCTTGTGGTCGACGGTGAAGACCCATGACCGCCACCCGGTGGTGGTGACCGGTCGACGCAGGACGCCGAAGGCCTTCGCCGGCGTGACGACTGCAGGCGCACTCATCCCTGCGAGTGCCGGCGTCGTTTCGGGTCGTTCGATGATTGCCATCTGGGGGACTCCCGTCAGTTCCGCTCGAGGAGGTATGCGATGATCTGGTCGATCTGGGTTTCGTTGAGGCCGAGGGCAGGCATGCCACGGACCTTGCCGCCGCTCTCGGCTTTCTGGGCGTCGCTGGAGTACATCGGTTTCTTGGCCGGAGCGTTGCGGAGCCACTCACGCAGGTCGACTGCGTTGAGGCACTCTTCGCTCACGCCCTGGAGGTAGAGCGCCCCGAACTCCTCCGGGGTGGCCTTCCACACCCGGTCACGGCACTCCTCCGTGAGCAGGTCCCAGTTGGCTCCGGCGAAGGTGTTGCGGGTCATCAGGTGGGTGAGGTTGGGAACCGCACCCGACACCACGAACTGGTCGGGGTTGGCGAGCACCGGTGTCACCTTTCCATCGGGTGACGTGGTGCTGAGGCCGTTGACCTGATGGCAGTAGGCACAGTTGGCGGTGAAGGCCGCCTCGCCGAGCGCGGCCTGCGACCCAGCCTCGGGCCGGACGTAGTCCTCGAGCTGGTTCGCCACCCAGGTGTCGAAGTCGGCCTGGTCGAGCGCGACAGCCTCCATCTTCATGTTGGCGTGGCTGAGGCCGCAGAACTCGGTGCACTGGCCGGCGTAGATGCCCGGC
>JAYSLK010000112.1:0-6063 GCA_043725585.1 Actinomycetota bacterium | reverse complement strand
CTCGAGGAGGGGGCCGGTCGCAACTCGTACGACTCGTTGCGTGGCGTTGCCGACGTGTTGTCGGATCGGGGGTTGCGCAGCGTGATGCTGGTGAGCGATCCGTTCCACTCGCTGCGCATCAAGCTGACCGCCGACGAGCTGGGGCTCGAGGCGTACGTATCACCGACACGCACCAGTCCGGTGCGGGGCCGCGCCGCGCTCGGCCGTGAGCTGAAGGAGGCGGCGGGCGTCGCCCTTGGCCGGGTGATCGGGTTCCGTCGGCTCCTCGACATCACGGGCTGACCGCGCCGGCCAGCTCCATCACGTCGGCGACCAGCGAGAACGAGCGACGGCGCGCCGAGGGCGAGTGCAGGTTGGTCGTGATCATCAGCTCGTCGGCGCCCGTGCGTTCCACGAGCTGGGCAAGGCCATCGCGAACCATCATCGGATCGCCCACCACGTGCGCGGCGGTCCACGCCCGCAGCGTCTCTCGTTCCAACGGGCTGTACGGGTGGGCGGCGGCCTCCTCCGGACTCGGGTACACGTCGGGTCGGCCCTGGCGCAGCCGCAGGATCGCCAGCGAACCGGAGCCGGCGAGCCACTCGGCCTCCGCTGTCGTCTCGGCACACACCACGTTCACGCCGAGCATGAGGTACGGCTGCTCGAGCCGGCTGGATGGACGGAAGGCGGCACGGTACGTGTGAACGGCAGCCATGGTGTTGCCAGCGGCGAAGTGATGGGCGAAGGAGAACGGCAAGCCGAGCTCGCCGGCGAGGTGCGCGCTGAAGTCGCTGCTGCCGAGCAGCCAGAGGGCAGGCCGGTATCCGCGGGCTGGCACTGCGTGGATGGTGCCGAAGGGGTGTGCGTCGGCGAACGACCCGTCGAAGTACCCGGTGAGCTCTGCCAGCTGTCGAGGGAAGTCGTCGACATCGTCGGTGGCGCGGCCGCGGCGCAGTGCTCGTGCCGTGAGCCCGTCGGTGCCTGGGGCGCGCCCGAGTCCGAGATCGATCCGTCCGGGGTGCAGCGCCTCGAGCATCCCGAACTGCTCGGCCACCGTGAGGGGCGAATGGTTGGGCAGCATCACGCCACCGGACCCGAGCCGCAGCCGTGACGTGACGCCGGCAAGATGGGCGATGAGCACCGCTGGAGACGAGCTGGCGATGCCCGGCATGTTGTGATGCTCGGCCACCCAGTAGCGAGTGAACCCGAGCTCGTCGATGTGATGGGCCAAGTCGAGCGACGAACGGAGCGCGTCGGCCGGTGTGGCCCCCGACGACACGGGGGCGAGATCGAGCACGGACAGCGCGGGAGACGACATGCGGTGGTCAACGCCCTTGCGCCGGCGAAGTGTTCCCGCCGCGAACCGGGTGTGTCGCCTGAAGCATGCTTGCTAGGCTCTGGAGGCCACGGATCGTCCCGACCGGGACCCCGATGGGGAATGGTGTAATTGGCAACACAGCAGTTTCTGGTACTGTTATTCAGGGTTCGAGTCCTTGTTCCCCAGCTTCATTCGAAGGTCGGCCAGCGGGCCGGCCTTCGATCGTTTTCCCCGCCGCGCCGGGTGGTTGGTGGCCATCACCACCGTTGGTAGTGTGCTGGGGCTACTTGGCCCCATCGTCTAGTGGCCTAGGACACCACCCTCTCAAGGTGGCGGCACGGGTTCGAATCCCGTTGGGGCTGCCAAAGAAACCACACAAGCGGCCGCCGCCGCCGTGGTCGAGCAACCGCCCCAACTTGAGCACGAAATCGGCACCATCGAGCACCTACTCACCCTCGACCTGCGCGTTCGAGTCAGCATCGCCCGCCTCGACCAACCCGACGCCATCACCGGCGTCCTCGGTCGCCGGCCCGCACCCCGAGCATCAGCCCGCAACTGGGACGACGCCGCCGGACGACTCGCCCAACACCAAGCCGCCTTCAACATCGCCGAAGGCATCGGCCCCCATCCCCGCTGGGACCGGGAGAACGCCTACCAGCACGGCCACCAGGCACTCGCAGCAACCACCGCACCCACCCGGCTGGCCCCGACCCGTCGAATCGCGATCGAGCCGCGCGGGATCGAGCTCTGAGCTGAGGCTCGATCCTCGAGTCTCGTTCGTGGGCGAGATCACCGTCGGTGCCAGCAACACCACGTCGGCCGAGTTCGAGGCCACCCGCAAAGTCAGGAACCCGATGGGTCCCGGTCGTCACGCGACCACGAGGGCACACAAGAGCAGTCATCGAACCCGGGGCGGTTCCAAGCTCACTGAACGCAGCTGATTGACCACCTGGAGTCCCCGAATGGTACGCTCCTTCGGCGGGCACAACCCAAAGGGGGTGCACGATGAAGCGAAGTTCAGGGTTCTTGTCGGCTCGGCGATCCTTGGTGTGTTGGCGTTCGCGCAGCCAGCGAGCGCATCGGGCGGCACGTTCAATTGTGGACCGTCGCTGCGGCTGAAGATCTATACGAATCTGGGCCGAATCCTGGGACCATCACGCATACTGTCGATGGTTCGGTGATCGGGAGCACGTACGGTGTGACGCTCACCTCGTACAAGACCCAAACATCTGGCACTTGGGGCGCTACGCCTTCGGGCTCCAAGAGTTGTGTTGTCTAGCTTTTGAGTCTGGGGCGCAATCGTGACCGGTCGATGTGGATCGAATCGTTGATCGCAAGGCCGACGATTGACGACGTGAACAGGAGGCGGATGTGAGCGACGGCGATGGCGCACCGCCGGATCGATGACGTCATGGTCATGGTGGGAAGGTCGGTGCCATAGGTGGGTGTAGCTCTCAACCGGTTCCTCAGGAGTCCAAGCACTAGCCAGTTGCGAACGACTCTGGTGTGCACAGCCTTTCTCACGCTGAGCGCATGTTCATCACCATCGTCGTCTTCATCCGCGGAATCGACCTTGCCTGCACAGGGTTCGGGCGGCTCATTACTGCCTGGTGAATCGATCAACGACGCCCTCCAGCGATTGACCAATGCCTGCATGGATGTTCTCGGGTATCCGTACACCATCACATATCCCATTGGGGACAACGGACCGTTTGCATTTCGTGTGTACTCAGCGGATCCCGATGTTCAGGCAAGACATAGCGGTTGCCTCGCCCAGGCAGCGCAGGGCGCTGGGATCAGGAAGTTGTCCACATCAGAACTTGAAGAGAATTGGGAATTTCAGACAGCGCTATGGGCGTGTATCGCTCGCAAGGGCTACGACGTGGGGACACCAGTGAGCCTGGAGGAGTTCATCGCTGCGGGGGGAGTTGTCGATGTCGTATCGAAAGTGAACGATTTCGGGGGGCTTGATCAGCCGAACGCCGGTGCTGACATGCAGGCATGTGTGGTCGAGGTGGGATGAACCAGTTCGGGGTCCAGGCGGTTTCGATGCTCCATTCGAACACTCCCCGTGGCGCATGATGTTGGCATGACATCCGCGAGTAGCCGTCGTCTCGGTCCGGTGGTAAGTGTCGCGCTGGTGCTTGCCTTGGTGGCGTTCGCCGCCGCAGTTGGGTTTCAGTTGGGCGAGCGGACACTTCAGACGTCTCCGACACCGCCGGTCGCGGCATCTCCGCTGACCGTCGTTGCAGGCCAGGGAACGCTGGTGGACGAGCGCCAGATGAGTGTCGAGGCGGAGTGGGGTCGTGTCGGGCGCGTGTTGAATCGGTTGGCGGGGACTGTAACGACTCCGAGCTCGGCGCCGGTCGGCGAGACGGTCGTCGTTGATGCCGGCGCCGTGCTGTTCTCCGTCAATGAGTTGCCGGTCGTAGCAATGCCTGGTGGTGTTGCGGCGTACCGGTCGTTGGCGCCGGGAGCGGTCGGGACCGATGTGCGTCAATTGCAGGAGTTCTTGGTGGCGGTGGGCTATGGGGTGGATTCGATTGATGGTCGGTGGCGTCAGGACACCACGGTTGCCTATCAACGGTGGCGCGCTGACCGGTTGCTGCCGGCTCGTTCGGAGATCGCGTTGGGCGAGGTCGTGTTCATTCCGTCGTTGCCGTTGATGGTCACGCCAGCAGCGGGTTTGGTCGCAGGTGAAGTCATCGGCGACGGGGATGCGGCGTTCGAGGTGCTCGCTGCGGTACCGACACTCAGGTTGTTGATCGGCACCGATGTTTCGTTGCAAGTGCCGGTCGCAACACGCGTCGACGTCAACGTTGCCGGCGAGGTCGTTTCGACGACGGCGACCGAGCGTCAATCGATATCGGACGCTGGCGGGCGGCAGGCCGATCTTGCCCTCGTTGCTGATGACGGGCTGTGTGGAGAGTGGTGCGGGTCGTTGCCCACGAATGGTGTGTCGTCGTGGCCCGCCGTCGTGCGACTGAAGGGGCCCGAGACGGGTGTCGTGGTGCCAGTCGGCGCGATTCGTTCGGGTGCGGGGTCTACAACTGTCGTGGTGACACAGGACGGTTCGAGCGTCCCGGTCGAGGTCATCATCCAAGTTGGCGGTGATGCGATTGTGACGGGCCTCGTCGCAGGTGACGTGGTCGTTCTTCCCGGCACTTCCGCGGGTGTCGCCGGGTGAGCGCACTCGTTGTTGTCACGGAGGTCGGGTTCAGATACGGACGCGCGGAGCGCGTCTTGGATGGGGTCTCGGCAACGTTCGATGAAGCCCAGGTCCACTCGATCACAGGCCCATCAGGGTGTGGCAAGTCGACCTTGTTGTACCTGATCGGGCTCATGCTTCGCCCGGAGGATGGCTCGATCGAAGTTGCGGGTCGCGTGACCTCAGGTGGGCGCGACCGGGAACGGGCGCTTGTGCGGGGCGAACACATTGGATTCGTGTTCCAAGACGCGCTGTTGGAACCTTCGATGACAGTGTTCGAAAACGTCGCCGAAGGGCTGCCGTTGAACCGGCCCCTTCGCCGATATCGCGCGGAGGCCGCCGCCATGCTCGAACGAGTCGGTGTGGGCGAGCTGCGCGACCGAAAAGCGTCGCGCCTTTCGGGTGGCCAAGCGCAACGTGTCGCGTTGGTTCGCGCGATGCTGAAAGGTCCCGCCGTGCTCTTGGCCGACGAGCCCACCGGCAACCTCGATGACATAACAATATGAACGCAACTGGACTCCCAACACTGCAGACGGTCTTGGCCAAGGAACCTCCCAGTCTTCTTTGTCACTACACGTCTTCGGACGGATTGATCGGAATACTCAAGAACAAGGAGGTATGGGCATCGAACATCGCCTTCCTGAATGACTCAGAGGAAGTAGAACATGCCATCGGCTACGCCAAGAATGCGATTGAGAACAAGATTCGTCGTGGCGGCCTGAGCGACAACGAGATTGGGATCCTCAATGCCATGCACGGCAGAGCAGGAAATGCGGCAAAGCGATACTACGTCGCCTCTTTCTCCGAAGATGGAAACCTCTTGTCCCAATGGCGAGCCTACTGCCCTCCCGGTGGTGGTCACTCAATCGGCGTTCCGTCAACTCAACTCTCAGCCATGGCCCAGGAGCAGGGATTTTCCCTCGTTCCCTGCGTTTACGAGCACAACCTTCAGTCACGGCTCATCAATGAGCTTGTTGACTTTCACTTGGCGGACGCCATAACGTGTCTGAGCGTCGACCCGACAGTCCCTGAGAACTCCGTCAAGCACCCGCTGTGGCGCTTTACGCAGAGGCTCACTCAGGTTGGCTGCCTCCTGAAACACGGATCGTTCCGCGAAGAGCGCGAGTGGCGACTACTGTCACAAACTGTTCAAGAGCCGCATCCGCAACTCGACTTCCGAAGCTCTCCATCACGCATTGTTCCGTTCTTTCGATTCAAGCTTGCTAGCTCGGCTAACCCAAACCTTGGCGCCCGTGATGGGGTTACGTTCACCGTCATCTCAGGGCCAACCAGCGATCGCGCCCTAACCAGTATGGCTGTTCAGTTCATGGTCACCTCATACCTACCAACTGCCGCTTTTGGTGCGTCCGACATTCCCTATCGCACATGGTGAGCGATGAGCAACCGGGGGGATAGGTGACACTCTCTCTGGTCGGATGGGTGACACTTCTGGGTCGAATTGGTCTTCCTTCGAACCGCCTCGGAGACTTGTCCACGGCGGCGGTTGGTCGGCGCTTGCGACGAACCGACCGACCGCCGCGGTGGGCAAGTCGGTGGT
>JAYSLK010000111.1:0-6166 GCA_043725585.1 Actinomycetota bacterium | reverse complement strand
GGCGAGCAACTTGCCGATGCCGCGCTCGCGCTGGGCGACGATCGCATCACGGCCGAGGAAGTCGATGTCGGTCGTCGTCTTGACCGCCCAGCCGAGGCCGGCCTCGAGCGGTGTGTGGTCGGGGCCGATGTCGCTGCCCCACGCCCGGTAGCCCTTCTCCAGTCGGGTGCTCTCGATGGCCCGGTAGCCAGCGTTCACCAGACCGTGTGCCACACCGGCAGCGAACAGCGCGTCGTAGACCCGGGTCGCGTACTCCACGGGCAGGTGCAGCTCCCATCCGAGTTCGCCCATGTAGGTCACTCGTAGCGCGCGCACCGGGCAACCCGCGATGCCGATGATCTGCATGGAACCGAACGGGAACGCCTCGTTCGTCAGATCCACGCTCGTGACCTCCTCCAGGATCGACCGGCTGTTGGGCCCCATGAGGGTGAGCACCGACCACGCCGACGTCACGTCGAACAACTGGGCGTTGGCACTCGCCGGGATGTTCCGCTGGATCCAGTCGAAGTCGTGAGTGGCGTAACCCGTGCCGGTGACGATGGAGAACTCGTCGTCGGACACGCGACACACCGTGACGTCGGCCTGGATGCCGCCGCGCGCGTCGAGCATCTGGGTGTAGGTGAGCGAACCGGCCGGTTTGTGCACGTCGTTGGCGCAGATCCAGTCGAGGGCGGCCATCGCACCGGTCCCCTTGAGCGCGTACTTCGCGAAGCTCGTCTGGTCGACCAGCACCGCCACCTCGCGGCACGCCCGATGTTCGCGACCAACGGCGGCGAACCAGTTCTGGCGCTCGAACGTGTACACGTCGTCGGCACCCTCGCCCAGCGACGCATCAGCGAACCAGTTCGGCCGCTCCCAGCCCAGCTTCTCGCCGAAGCAGGCTCCCTGGGCGAGCAGCTTCGGGTACAACGGCGAGGTGCGCGCCGGACGACCGCTGTGGTGCTCCTCGAACGGCCACGCCATCGTGTAGTGCTTGCTGTACGCCTCGAGCGTGCGGGTGCGCACCCAGTCGGTGTCCTGGTGCGGTCGCCCGAAACGGCGGATGTCGACCACCCACAGGTCGTACGGGGCCACGCCCTGATGCACCCATTCCGCCAGCGCCATGCCGGCGCCGCCGCCGGCAGCGATGCCGAAGGCGTTGAATCCGGCCCCGACGAAGAAGTTCTTCAGCTCGGGCGCTTCGCCCAGGATGAAGTTGCCGTCGGGCGTGAAGCTCTCAGGTCCGTTGATGAGCGTGCGGATGCCCGTGTTGGCCAGTTCGGGGATGCGACCGATGGCGAGCTCCATGGTGGGGGCGAAGTGGTCCCAGTTGCTGTCGAGGAGCTGGAACTGGAACGGGCGGGGGATGCCCTTCACGGCCCACGGGATCGGGTTCGGCTCGTACCCGCCCATCACCAGGCCGCCGACCTCTTCCTTGTAGTACGTGAGCCGATCGGGGTCCCGCAACGTGGGCAGGTTGCGAGGCACCTCTGGGGAGAACTGCTCGGTGATGATGTACTGGTGCTCCACCGGCACGAGTGGCACGTTCACGCCGACGGTGGCGGCGAGCGCCCTCGTCCACTGACCGCCACAGACGACGACCTTCTCACAGGCGATCCGAGCCCTCGTTCCGGTGGCGTCGATGGTGACGACGGCCGTGATCACGCCGTCGACCACCTCGATCCGCTCGACCTCGGTGTCCTCGCAGATCGTGACGCCGTGCATGCGGGCGCCCTTGGCCAACGCCATGGTGATGTCACTCGGATTGGCCTGACCGTCGGTGGGCAGGAACGCCGCGCCAACCACGTCGTGCACCTCCATCAACGGCCACAGCTCCTGGGCCTCCTTCGGCGAGAGGAGGTGCATCTCGAGACCGAAGCTGGTGGCCGTGGTTGCCTGCCGCTTCACCTCGGTCCAACGTTGCTGATTGCACGCAAGGCGGAGGCCGCCGTTCATCTTCCAGCCGGTGGCCTGGCCGGTCTCGGCCTCGAGCGTCTTGTACAGCTCGACCGAGCTGCCGAGCAACTGGGTGATGTTCGCGCTCGTGCGCAGCTGGCCCACCAAGCCGGCGGCGTGGAAGGTCGAGCCTGACGTGAGCATGTGCTTTTCGACCAGCACGGTGTCGGTGTAGCCGAGTCTGCCGAGGTGGTAGGCGGTCGAGCATCCGACGATGCCACCCCCGATGACGACCACTCGTGCCTGTGTGGGCAGTTCTGCCATGGGAAGCCTCCTCGCGCTCGCCACGAGAGTAATCCGCAAGATCAACAGATCTGGCGTTTTCTGTTGGAGTGGGTGATCATGTTGCCTGTGGATCGCTACGAGCACGAGGTGATGAATGCCGTCGGCCTGCGCGGCAGGGTCAGCGTTCGCGAGCTGGCGACGTTGCTCGATGTGAGCGAGCAGACAGTGCGGCGCGTCGTGAAGCCGATGGTCGAGCGGGGCGAGGTGCACAAGGTGCACGGGGCGATCAGCTCGGTCACCAGCAACGGCGATGCTCCGTTCCTCACCCGGATGAACGTCGCCCGCGAGGCGAAGGTTGCGATCGCGGCCGAGGTCGCCCGGCTCGTCCGCGACGGCGACACCGTTGCGCTCGACAGCGGTTCGACCACGGGCTACACGGCTCAAGCGCTGCGCGGCCATCACGGGTTGACCGTCGTGACGAACTCGTCGTTCATCGCCACCACGCTGGCCACCATCCCAGGGAACCGGGTGCACATGGCCGGTGTCGAGCTGCGCAATCACGACGGAGCGTCCTTCGACGCATTCGCGTTCCAGGTGGTGCGCTCGATGAAGGTTCGCGTCGCGATCCTGTCGGCATCGGCCGTCGATCTTGGCCGCGGCCCGATGGTGCACGAGCATGCCGAGGCGGAGATGTCGGCGACGATGGGCGGCATCGCCGACCTGCGGATCCTCGCGGTCGACGCCTCGAAGTTCGGCACGAGCGCCCTCGTCGCGCTCGCCGAGCCCCGCCCAGGCGACGTGGTCGTGACCGATCGTCAGATCCCACGCTCACGACGTTCGGCCGTCGCACCCGCTCGCCTCGTCGTCGCGTCGTGAGCCCGTGAGCGAGAGCACGCACATAGCGTCGTCCCGCTCACGGACCAATCAATCCGTGAGTTCGACCTCGCCCCGCACGTGCTCAAGCTCACGGACCGGATCAGCGATGGGGAGGATAGGTTGCGGCTCGAGGCGTTCCCCCGGCATCTCATCGCAGCGGAGGGGGTCACCATGCCCGCATTCACCGGAGCGCTTGCGTCGTTCGTCGCTCCTCGATATGGCATCGTCAGCGACGCCCAACTGCGAGCGCTCGGCATCAGCGCCCGACAGCGCGGAGCCTTGGTCGCCGAGGGGGTGCTCGTCTGGGTCTTCGATGGCGTCTACAGGGTCGCCTCGACACCCGAATCGCTCGAGGGTCGCTGTCTTGCGATCTGCATGGCCTGTCCACACGCCGTCATCACCGGGCGAGCTGCTGGGAAGCTGTGGGGGATTCGGCGCATGGGACGCGTCGACCAGATCGAGGTTCGGGTTCCGCATTTCGCCCAGACGCTGACTGAACCCTGGGTCCGATTGCGCCGATGCAACGTGATGCAGGAAATCGACATCGTCGACAGAGATGACGGCATCCGCGTGGTCAGTCCGCCCCGCCTCGCCTTCGATGTGTCGTCGATTCTGGGCGACCTCGACCTCGAATCGGTCATCGAGCAACTGCTGGACCGACAGATGTGCACCATGCCCACGCTGCACGACACCGCTCGACGACTTTGTCACCGGGCTCGACCGGGCTCGGCTCGATTCGCACGTATCGTCAGCACACGTCCAGCGTGGCTGAAGCCGGCCGATTCCCACCTCGAAGTCCTCGTCTTCGATCGGCTTCGACGGGTCGGACTGCAGGGTCTGGTCAGGCAGTTCCCGATCACACTGCCCACGGGCATCGCAGTGCATCCTGACATCGCCGTGCCGGAGATCTCGTGGGCCATCGAGATCGACCACGTCACCTGGCACGGTGGGCGGGTCGCCACTCAGGTCGACAAGGTCCGCGATCGACAGCTTCGCCAGATCGACTGGCACGTCGATCGAGTCACCGACTGCGAGATCACCTCCGACCTCGACGGCACGATCGAGCAGCTGCTCCAGATCCATCGGCGGCTGCGACAAGGTCCGCGGTTGGACCGCCGCCGCAGTTCGTGAGCCGCTCGACGTCCGTGACGTTCTCTCGCGCACGGACTGCGTGGCTCGTGAGTCTGGCGACGCTCTGGTGGTAGTGCAGCTCACGGACGATGTGGGTCTAAGCTCCGGCGACCGGGCCGGGGGCGCCTGGGGGAGGAAGCGAGTCAGTGACCGATCCGATGATCCAGGTGCGCGGACTGTGGAAGGTGTACGGCCACCGAGCGGAACGGATCGTCGGTTCGCCCGAAGCCGACCTGCCGCGCAACGAGCTCGAGGCCAAGACCGGATGCGTCGTGGCGATGCGCGACATCGACCTCGACGTCGCCCAGGGCGAAGTGTTCGTCGTCATGGGCCTCTCCGGCAGCGGCAAGAGCACGCTCGTCCGGTGCCTCACCCGCCTCATCGAGCCCACCGCGGGGACGGTCACCATCGGCGGGGTCGACGTGACCAAAGCCGACGGCCAACAGCTGCTCGACGTGCGCCGGCACAAGGCCTCGATGGTGTTCCAGCACTTCGGCCTGTTGCCGCACCGCACCCTGGTCGACAACGTTGCGTTCGGGCTCGAGCTCCAGGGCGCTGACAAGAACCAACGCCGCGAACTGGCGGCCACCACCCTCGAACTCGTCGGTCTGCGGGGCATGGGTTCGTACAAGCCGCATCAGCTCAGCGGCGGACAGCAGCAGCGCGTCGGCCTGGCCCGAGCGCTGGCCACCAACCCCGACATCTTGCTGTTCGACGAGCCCTTCTCGGCGCTCGATCCGTTGATCCGACGCGAGATGCAGGACGAAGTGATCCGCTTGCGCAGCGAGGTGCGCAAGACGATGGTCTTCATCACCCACGACCTGTCGGAAGCACTGCGGCTGGGCGACCGCATCGCGATCATGCGCGACGGCAGGTTCGTCCAGGTGGGCACTCCATCCGAGGTCGTGTTGAACCCCGCCGACGAGTACGTGCGCAACTTCGTTCGGGACGTGCCCCGGTCGCACGTCGTGGCGGTGGGTGCGATCATGGAACCGCTCGGCGACGGCCCCTATGGGGGCGACATCGCGGGCGACACCAAGGTGCGCGACGTGGTGGCTCATGTCGCGACCAGCGAACTTCCGCTCCGCGTGATCGATCCGTCCGGCACCCCCGTGGGCACGATCGACCGGCTCGGGGTGCTGTCCGTGATCGCCAACGAGGAACTCTGACCGATGGCGCTCGCCACCGCGCCGGCATCGGCTCCCACGTTCGGCGCCTCCAGCACGCGCCGGTGGGCGGTCCCCGCCACCGTGTTCGCATCGCTCGTCATCGTCGCCGTCGCGGTCGGTCACGACGTGCCCTCGTGGCTCGACATAGGGCTGCAGAAGTGGGTCCGAGACCGCTACATGTGGACGGTCGCGAACAGCAACACGCACTGGCTGTTCACGCGCATCTTCAATCCGTTGGCCGATTCCATCGATTGGGCGGTGCGGACGTGCATCGACGTTCTCGAAGGGCTCCGTTGGCCGGGGGTGGTGGCGATCGCCGCAGCCATCGGATGGCGCACCTCGGGGGTGCGGGCCGCGGTCGGTGGCGCCGCGGCGATGCTGATGGTCGCCGTGCTGGGCGTGTGGGACCAGGCCATGGTCACGCTCGCGATGATGCTCGTGGCGGTTGCGATCGCGATGGCGATCGGGGTGCCGCTCGGCATCTGGACCAGCCGGTCGACACGAGCCGAGAAGGTCCTACGGGTCTTCCTCGACACGTCTCAGGTGATGCCGGTGTTCGTGTACCTGATCCCGCTCGTCATCTTCTTCGGCATCCAGTTCCCACCGGCCGTGGTGGCAGCGGTCATCTATGCCGTGCCGGTGGCCGTGCGGCTCACCCACCTCGGACTGCGCAACGTCCCGGTGGTCATGAACGAGGTCGCGGAGTCGTTCGGCTGCACCCCGCGGCAGCAGTTGCTCAAGGTGCAGCTCCCCATGGCGCGCAGCACCATCCTGTTGGGCCTCAACCAGGTGATCATGATGGCGTTCGCCGTCGTGGTCATCGCCTCGCT
>JAYSLK010000110.1:0-3976 GCA_043725585.1 Actinomycetota bacterium | reverse complement strand
CACGCTGACTGAGGTGACGGCCAGGCGACCTGCGGCACACAGGCGACACCGTTGAAGGCTGCTACCTCCCGGTCCTGACCTGATTCCCGGCTACCCGTCGCACAGGACCCGACCGTCACCTCACTCAGCGTGTGCTCCGGAGACTATCGGGCACCGGGCCTCGACCGCACGCGCCCGTCGTCGCGTCGGTCTTCGCGCGGGCCTGCCGATCCGGCGAACGGCGGAGGCCAGAGGCCGTGGCGACGGCGCCGACGCGGGCTAGCCTGCCGTGCACTCCAGGAGGGGTGCGAGAGCGGCCGAATCGGCACGCTTGGAAAGCGTGTGAAGGGCAACCTTCCGTGGGTTCGAATCCCACCCCCTCCGCCATGTCCACGTCTGCCGGCCGCGACGACCTCGATGGCCGCGACCGCGACGACGCGCTGGTCGACGAACCGATGATGCAGATCGCGCTCGAAGAGGCACGGGCGGCCGAGGTGCATCTCGATGTTCCGGTCGGGGCGGTCGTCGTGCGCGACGGCGTGGTGATCGCTGCGCGCCACAACGAACGCGAGCTCACCGGCGATCCGACGGCACATGCCGAAGTCCTCGCACTGCGGGATGCAGCACTCCAGGTGGGCCATTGGCGGTTGCACGAGTGCACCATGTATGTGACGTTGGAACCGTGCGCCATGTGCGCTGGCGCGATCGTCAACGCGCGAGTGGCGCGCCTGGTCTATGGGGCAACCGATCCGAAGGCCGGGGCGGTCCGCAGCCTGTTCGAGTTGGCCGACGACCCGCGGCTCAACCATCGAGCGATCATCCGCTCGGGCGTCCTGGCCGAGGAATCGTCGGCGTTGCTGAAGGCGTTCTTCGCGGCGCGCCGAATCGACCGCGGCGAACCCGGCAGGTCGCTCTAGCGTCTCGCCGATGAGCGACGATCACGAAGGCGATCACGAAAGCGAACATCGACGGGATTCGACCTCTGCCACGACGTGGCACCACGGTCTGATCGCCCGCTGGTGGGCAAACTTCAATCTCGACGGACCCGAGATCGAGTTCTTCCGGTCGTACGTCGAGTCGGATCAGCCGGCGCTCGACGTCGGTTGCGGGAGCGGCAGGCTCCTCGTGCCTTGGGTGGCGGCTGGGTTCGACGTCGAGGGCGTCGATGCGTCGGCCGACATGATCGAGGCCTGCCAGGCTGCCGCCTTGGCGGTCGGCTGTGCGCCCGTTCTGCACGTGCAAGCGACCCATCAACTCGATCTGCCGCGCCGCTACCGCTCGATCGTCAGCTGCGGGGCGTTCGGACTGGGTGGGAGCCGGGCCGACGACAGCGAAGGCCTGCGACGACTCCGCGCCCATCTGCTGCCGGGTGGCGTGCTGGCCCTCGACTACCAAGTGGGCGAGTTCGACGACGATCGGTGGCGACGGTGGCAACCGCGGCCGGTCGACTCGACATCACCGCCGGGTCAGGCTCGCCGACTCGGCCCCGATGGCTTCCACTATGCGCTTCGTCATCGGATCGTCGCGGTCGACATGGCCGAGCGCTCTGTGACCCGCGAATTGCAGGCATGGCAATGGCACAGCGACGAGCTCGTCGCTCACGAGGCTCATACCCTCGTCGCGAACGTGTACTCCTCGAACGAGATCGTGTCGCTGCTGGGGGCGGCCGGTTTCACCGACGTGCGCGTGCTGGGCGGGTATCACGGGGGTGCTCCGACCGAGCTCGACGGGTTCCACGTCTTCATCGCCACCGGCTGAGCGCGAACCGCCTGCCTCGATCGGCCGACGGGCGCCGGTCCTCCGTTGTGAACGCGGTTCATCGGAGCGTCGTGGTGCCCGCAGACGCGGGTGCGACGTCGGTCAGGACTTCTTGGAGCCCAGGAGTCGGCGAAGACCCCCGGTGGCGGGAATCTCCTGCGATCGCGGCCCGTCGGCCGCATCCGCAGCGCTGTCCGCGTCCCCGGCACGATCCACGGCAGCCCCATCAGTGGAGGCAGCGTCCGCAGACGCAGCAACGCTCGGCGTCCCGGGCGTGCGGGCCGGCAGGAGCGGTCGGGGCACCGGCGGGAGAGCCGTTGTCGGACGCGCCGTCGGAGCGACCGGTCGAGCAGCATCCCAGGTGTCGGGGCTGGGGACGAGCCCCGTGTCGGCATCGGCCATGCGAGCCGCCTGCATCAGGATCGGTGGCACCTCGTGGTCGGCGCCCGTGCGGGCGGCGGCGGCGATCTCGGCAAGAGCAGCTTGGACCGCGGCACGGATGTCGGCATCGGTCTCATCCACCTCTGACCCATCCGGGTCGTCGGATCGAGGAGTCTGGAGGAACTGATCGTTGGTGCGAGGATGATCGTGGCCGACGTCGGGGTGATGCGAGTGGCTCTGTGACAGGAGGTACTGCAGGTCGAACTCGACGACGGGACCGTCCGACGCCTGAGGATCGCCATCGTCATCGCGATCGGCATCTCGATCGGCATCGTTGGCGACCTCGTTGGCGACCTCGTCCTGCGGCCAGGTGAGGCGGTCGTCGATCGCCCACGGCAGCTCGGTGTCGCTGTCGGCCTCGCCGTCGCTCACATCGTGAGGAGCTTGATCGTCGGCATCGGTGGAATGCTCCGATGCGACGTCGGTGATCTCCTCCACAGCCTCGAGCGCCGGGAGTTCGAACGCCGGGAGCTCGGACGCCGGCTGACCGGAAATGTGCTGCTCGAACTGCTCGAAGTGGTGGCTGAACTGCTGTTCGAACGAGCGCTCGAACGAGGCGAGGACATCGTCCAACGCCGCCGCTTCCATCAGCGTCGCATCCGGCGGGGGCGTCGAGTCGACGACCGCGTCGTGCGGCACCTCGTCCTGGTCGATCTCGTCGAACACCGGCTGCCCGCTCGTCGTGTCGAGCGTCGACTGCGTCAGCGCATCCACGTCGGCGTCGGCGTCGACCGAGGTGTCGATCAGCTCGTTGGTCTGTTCGAGCGAGGGCTCGTCGGTGTGTTCGAGTGATGGCTCCGGAGCGATCTGTGCCGCCAGCGTGGCCTCGTACTCGGCCACGAGGGCTTCGTCCTCGGCCGTTGGCGCAAGGTCGGCAGATGTCGACGTGATCGACGGCCCGTCGGACGCCGTCTCGTGTTGCGCCTCGACAGAGGGCGTCGCCTCGACGGGTGCAGTGACCGCGGAGTGCGCCGCCGGGATGACCTCGATGTCATCCGTCAGCGGGGCCATGGGCACGGCCGGTCGCTTCTGCCACTTCACCACGCCGCTCGGGTGGTGCCGGTAGCTCGCGATCGTGATGGTGTCGACCACGTGATCGGCGATCTCGCCGACGACCTCGCTGGTCATGATCTCGAGCGCCAGCTCCACAGGGTCGCGATCGAGGTGAGGAACGCGATCGAAGAGCCGCCCCAGATGGGTGACCGCACCGAGCCGAACGGAACCGGCTGCCAGGTTGTCGGCGCTCAGCACGTTCATCGCCTGCAGCCGTTCGGCGAGTCCGAGATCCCCCTCTCGCTCTGCGAAGTAGAGCTCGCCCCCGTTGAACCAGGCGCGAACCGCCGGTTGGCAGTGCAAGGTGATCTCACCGGTGAAGTGGCGCGAGCCGGCCGCGTCGAGCACGGCCCACACCGGGCGCGCTCCGACCGTCTCGAGTTGGAGGAGCCGGCACGACGAACCCGGCACGGCGCAGCGGGGAAAGACCTCGTTCATCACAGGACTCATCGGCCACGAAGAGGGGGGTCTTGACTCGAATGTGAGGGTTCGCGACGCAACGGCGCACCCGTGCGACCGCACAACGGCGAGTGATCGGCGTCGACGACGTCACGATGACCATCCGGCCGACGTGCTCACCAGCGTCGTCCACGGAAGCTGGAACGGAGACGGGGCGGCTGGTGCGTGCACGCGAGATCGGCCTGTCGCACCGCCGATCGCGCCCGCTAACCTGCCGAACGGAAAGGTGCCGGAGTGGACGAACGGGACAGTCTCGAAAACTGTTGAGGTCTTCTGGGCCTCCGTG
>JAYSLK010000109.1:0-1798 GCA_043725585.1 Actinomycetota bacterium | reverse complement strand
CGGGCTGCGATCCGCTCGACACGCGCCATTGCCTGCTGCCGTTCCCCTCCAACGCGTACCGAGTAGACGGGCGCGTCGCATTCCCCCTCGACGGCATGCCCGTCAACGTCGCCTCGGTGTCCGTCGACCCGTCCGAGTGGAACCGCAACGACGGCTTCAGCCCGAACACGCCGATTCTGGCCCACCTGCCCGACATCGACCCCGCGATCCTGCCGCCGTGGACCGATCTCGCCGCGTCGCTCGCCGACGACTCCCCAGTGGTGCTCGTCGATGTCGCCACCGGAGCCCGCGTGCCGTTGTGGGCCGAGATCGACGCCAAGGCCGACGACGACGCCGACCGGCTGCTCGCCATCCACCCAGCCGCGGCACTCGACGAGGGCACCACCTACGCAGTCGGCCTGCGCGACCTCGTCGACGCCTCCGGCGAGCCGATCGAACCGAGCGACGTGTTCCTCGCCTACCGCGACCGCCTCACCACCGACCTTCCTGCGATCGAGGATCGGCGCGAGGCGATGGAGTCCACCTTCGCCACGCTCGTTGCCGCCGGTGTCGACCGGGGCGACCTCGTGCTCGCCTGGGACTTCACCACCGCGACCACCGAGAACCTTGCGGGCCGCATGCTCCACATACGCGACGACGCTCTCGAAGCACTCGGCGAAGCATCGCCGGCGTTCACCGTCTCCTCGGTCACGCCCGGCGAACCCGGCAGCGACGTCGCCCGGCAGGTCGTGGGCACCTACACCGTGCCCAACTACCTCACTGGTGGCGGCGGCCCGGGCAACCGGTTCACGTATGGCGATAGCGTCACCCCCACCGGCGATGAACTCCCGCAGCAGAACGGCACGGTGGAGTCACCGTTCGTGTGCAACATCAGCGACGCCACTGTCGCTGGTGGCGAACCTGCGCATCTGGTGCAGTACGGCCATGGTCTGCTCGGCTCGAACATGGAGGTGAACGCTGGAAACGTGCGGGCCTTCGCAAACGAGCACAACGTGGTGTTCTGCGCGACCAAGTGGGCCGGTATGAGCGAGGACGACATCGGCAACGCTGCGGCCACTCTGGGCGAGTTCTCGAACTTCCCGACCATCGCCGACCGGCTGCAACAGGGCGTGCTGAACCAGATCTTCCTCGGCCGTCTGATGATCCACGACGCCGGACTGGTGAGTGACCCGGCCTTTGCGTTCGACGACGGCACACCGATCATCGACACCGCCCATCTCGACTACGACGGCAACAGTCAGGGCGGCATCATGGGCCTGATGCTCACCGCTGTGTCACCCGACATCGAGCGTTCGGTGCTCGGGGTGGTGGGAATGAACTACAGCGTGCTGCTCGAGCGCTCGGTCGACTTCGAGACCTACGAGACGATCATGGAGCCCGCCTACCCGAACGATCTCGATCGCGTGCTCGTGATCGCTCTGGCCCAGATGCTGTGGGACCGTGGCGAGGGCGCCGGCTACGTGCACCACATCACCGACGATCCCTACCCCGGCACCGAGACCAAGGACGTGCTGCTTCACGTCGCGTTCGGTGACTGGCAGGTGAGCGAACTCACCGCAATGATCGCCGCCCGCACGATGGGCATCCCGATCCACCGCCCGGTCACGGCCGTCGGGCGCAGCGGCGAGGTGGAGCCCGGCTTCGCCCTCGACGCGATCGAGTATCCGAGCGACGGTTCAGGCCTGGTGATCTGGGATTCGGGCAGCGACCCGATCCCGTTCGCCAACGTGCCGCCGAGCACCAGCCGCGACAGCCACGAGGATCCTCGCGCCGATGCCGATGTGCGGCAGCAGAAGGC
>JAYSLK010000108.1:0-1803 GCA_043725585.1 Actinomycetota bacterium | reverse complement strand
GCTGGGCGCGGCCCTCACCTGCTGCCGGCGTCGCTCGGCAGGTGCGAGTCGCTGGTTGCGCGGCTCGTGGTGTGATCGTCAGCGTGCGCTGAGCGGGGTGTAGTCGCGGGCGTCGGCGCCGGCGTACCACTGGCGAGGACGGCTGATCTTCTGGTCTTTGTCCTCGAGCAGTTCCTGCCAGTGCGCCAACCAGCCGACCGTGCGGGGGATGGCGAACAACACGGTGAACATCGCGACCGGGAAGCCGAGTGCTTGGTAGATGAGGCCCGAGTAGAAGTCGACGTTCGGGTAGAGCTTGCGGTCCACGAAGTACGGATCCTTGAGCGCTGCCTCTTCCAGAGCGAGTGCCACGTCGAGCAGCGGGTTCTTGCCGGTCACCTCGAACACGTCGTAGGCCGTCTTCTTGATGATCGTGGCTCGCGGGTCGAAGTTCTTGTACACGCGGTGGCCGAAGCCCATCAACCGGCTGCCCTTGCCGCTCTTCACCTCGGCGATGAAGGCAGGAACGTTCTCGATCGAACCGATGTCGGCAAGCATCCGCACGACGGCTTCGTTGGCGCCACCGTGCAGCGGGCCGTAGAGCGCAGAGGCAGCAGCAGCGGCCGACGAGTACGGGTCGGCGTTGCTCGACCCCACCACGCGCATCGCCGTCGTGCCGCAGTTCTGCTCGTGATCGGCGTGCAGGATGAACAGCACGTCCATCGCCCGCTCGAGGCGAGGATCGACCTCGTACTCGCCCACCCTCCACATCATGTTGAGGAAGTTGGCAGGAAAGCTGACATCGTTGTTCGGGTACACGAAAGGAAGGCCGACCGAGAACCGGTACGCCATCGCGGCGAGCGTGGGGGTCTTCGCGACGAGGCGAAGGATCTGCTTGTCCCGGGACTCCTTGGAGTGAATGTCCTTGGCGTCGTTGTAGAAGGTGCCCAGTGCCGCCAACGAGCTCACGAACATGCCCATCGGATGAGCGTCGTAGTGGAAGCCGTCGACGAAGCGCTTGCGCATGTTCTCGTGGATGAAGGTGTGGTGAACCACGTCGTGGGTCCACGTGTCGAGCTGGGCCGGCGTGGGCAGTTCGCCGTTGAGCAACAGGTAGGCCACCTCGAGATAGGTGCTCTTCTCGGCCAACTGCTCGATCGGGTCGCCGCGATAGCGCAGGATGCCGGCGTCACCGTCGAGATAGGTGATCGCGCTCCTGCACGCCGCGGTCTGCATGTAGGCAGGGTCGTATATGTACAGCGACGGGTCGAGCTCGCGCACCGCCGATGCCGGGAAGACACCGTCGGTGATCGGGACGGTGACGGTCTTACCGGTGCGGTCGTCGGTGATGGTGATGGTGTCGGGCACGTTGCTCCCTCAGGTGACACGGATGGGTTGCGGGGCTTTCTCCCCGGCGGTTGACACTAGTGGCGCGCACCGCCAGCCCGCAGAACCGAGTTCCGATCCCGCCACCGAGCAGCACGCTCCCACGATCGTCCGGAGCGAGCCCCGCCATGCCGTCAGCAACATCTTACGGGCACGCCCGGCGGGCAGTGTCAGACGGGTACCGTCAGAGCAGGATGACGCCCTGGACGTCGAGGACCACGTGCGTGTCGCCGGCCGACCCGTTGAACACCCCGACGAAGTTGTCAGGCTCCGGGGAGAGCCGTACCCAGGTCTGGTTGGGAACCGTCTGGCCGGGCACGAAGTTGAGGCTCGAGCTCAGGGGGACATCGGTCGCCCAGGGGAACATCGTCACGAAACCGTCGCCGGTCGGCTCGGTGACCGTGGTGTTGAAGATGATCGCCCCCACCTTCAGCCCGC
>JAYSLK010000107.1:0-3023 GCA_043725585.1 Actinomycetota bacterium | reverse complement strand
GTCAGCCACCGATCTGACTCATCGAGCGGGTGGGCCGGATGAAGTTCACCTGGTTGATCTGATGGCCGGCCCACTTGAGGCCGACAGCGCGTTGGATCTCCATGGCGATGTCATCGTCACTCGCGCCGGCGCGCATGAGCGCCCGGAAATCGAACTCGGACGTCGCGAACAGACAGGTGCGGAACTGCCCGTCGGCGGTGAGCCGCACCCGATCGCAATCGCCACAGAACGGCTTGGTGATCGTGGGGATCACACCGATCATCCCTCGACCGTCGAGATAACGCCACCGGTCTGCAGGCGCAGCGCCGCGCGCCGGCACCTGTTCGATGGGGAACTCGGCCGAGATCGCAGCCACGATCTCGTCCTGGCTGACGACCTTGTCGTTCATCCAATGACCGGTCGCATCGAGCGGCATGAACTCGATGAAGCGCACCTCCACCTCGTGGTCGCGCCCGAATCGAGCGAGGTCGAGGATCTCGTCGTCGTTCACCCCACGCTCCACGACGGCGTTGATCTTGACCGGCGCGAACCCGGCTTCCTTGGCGGCTTCGATGCCGTCGAGCACGCGCACCAACTCGTCGCGTCGGGTCATCCGCAGGAACTTCTCGCGCTGCAGCGTGTCGAGGCTGATGTTCACGCGGTCGAGGCCGGCGTCGCGCAGTTCGTGGGCGAGCAGCCCGAAGGTGGCCCCATTGGTGGTGATCGAGAGGTCGGGCTTGCGGCCGGCGAGCGGGGAGCTTGACGTGGCGGGCACCCGCAGCTGGGCGAGCTTGGACACCAGCACCGACAGGTGGGCGCGCACCGTGGGTTCGCCACCGGTGAGGCGCAGACCGTCGACCTCGAAGCGTTCCACGAACAGACGGGCGAGCCGCTCGAACTCCTCGAACGTGAGCACCTCGCTGCGCGGAACCCACGTCATGCCTTCTTCGGGCATGCAATACGTACAGCGGAAGTTGCACCGGTCGGTGACCGAGATGCGCAGGTCGCGGATCGTGCGTCCGAAGGAGTCGACAAGATCCATTGGTTCAGACTACCGACAGCAGGATCACCGGGACAGAGCCGAGCTCGAGCACTCCGTCACCATCGCCCACCACGGCGAAGCCATCGGCCGTCGCGGTCGCAGCGAGTTGGTGGCTGCCCTGACCACCGACGGACCGAACGTGGATCCGACCATCGGCACCGAACCCGCCGCGCACACGCACGTAGTGGGTCTTGCCGTCCGACCGCCGACGAAGCGCCTCGTCGGCGATCGCGAGGGCGATCGGCCGGTCGATCAGCCGATGGCCCATCATCTGCCGAAGCGCAGGGCGCGCGAACAACTCGAAGCTGACCAGCGAGCTCACAGGATTGCCGGGCAGCCCGAACACCGGAACCTTGCGACCGTCGGATGCGGTGAGGAGCCCGAATGCGAACGGCTTGGCCGGTTTGATCGCGATCTGCATCCACCGCATGTCGGCGATGCGCGACAACACCGCCTTCACCACGTCGTAGTCGCCCATGCTCACGCCCCCGCTGGTGACGATCGCATCGCAGGTATCTGCTGCCCGCCGCAACGTGGCTTCGAGCGCCGCCTCATCGTCACGGACGATGCCGTGATCGACGACATCGCAGCCGGCCTCGCGCACCATGCCGAGCAGCATCGTCTTGTTGCTCTCACGGATCTGACCGGGCAGCAGCGGAGACCCGTCGTCGATCAACTCGTCGCCCGTGGACAGCACCGCGACCGACGCCCGACGAACGGCCGCAACTTCGCGCGCATTGACGCTCGCGAGCACTCCGGCGACCGCCGGGGTGATGACGTCACCCGGCTGGAACAGCGCCGTGCCGACGCGCACATCGTCGCCCGCGCCACGCACCGCAGCACCCGGTTCGACGGATGTGCGGATCCGCACCCGGGCACCACCGTCGAGACGTTCGGTGTCTTCGACCATCACGGCGGCATCGGCGCCCGCCGGCATCGGTGCGCCCGTCATGATCCGGATCGCCTGACCGGCGGCGACGGTCTTCGAGCTGGCCGCACCAGCCGCAACCTCGTCGATCACCTCCAGCACGACCGGCGCATCGCCCACGTCAGCAGCCCGCACCGCGTAGCCGTCGACCGCTGAGTTCTCGAACGGCGGGACGTCCTCGCCGGCGACGATCGGCTGGGCGAGCACCAACCAGGTGGCAGCTCCGAGCGCCACGGTGTGGGGAGACAACGATGCGCACCGACGGAGTACGTACTGGCGGGCCTCGCTCTCGTGGATCACTCCGAGCACGGTAGCGAACATCCCGGCAGACTGTCTCGGTGAGCACCTACACGTCGTTCTCGTCCGACGGTCACAGCGCCCGTTGGAGCACGTGGGATGGTGACGGCGAGGAGAACCTGAGCCTCGTGTGGGAGAACGAGGGCTGGACTGCGTCGGGCATCACCACCCGAGAGAACGTGCAGTACGTCGTGCGGCTGTCGCCCACGTGGCACGTCCGCCAGTTCATCTTGTTTCGCGATCTGGACGAACCAGACCTCTGGCTTGCCACCGACGGCGTCGGCCGGTGGGGCGAGATGAACGGTGCCCACCGCGTCGAACTCGACGGCTGCTTGGATGTGACGCTCGACATCACGCCATTCACCGCGACCATCCCGATCAGGAGGTTGCCGTTGCACGTGGGCCACACCGCCGACATCACCACCCTGCGGATCGACGTCGAGACCCTCGACGTGCAGCCAGACCACCAACGCTGCACCCGACTCGACTCGCACCGATGGGAGTTCACGCGCCTCGAATCGGGCGACGTGGTTGAGTTCGATGTCGATGAACACGGCCTTGCGCTCGATCAACCCGGCCGCTTCCGCCGCGCGCAGTGAATCCGGCCCGCGCCGCGCTGGCCCAGCTGCCGTCGTCAGAGCTGGGTAGGGAGCCATTCGCGGAGCTGCGGGCCGATCGTGGGGTCCTTCAGGCCGATCTCGATCACCGCCGACAACCAGCCGAACGGGTTCCCGGTGTCGTAGCGAAGCACATCGCGCACCACGCCGTGGAACGGGC
>JAYSLK010000106.1:0-4967 GCA_043725585.1 Actinomycetota bacterium | reverse complement strand
CAGACGAGCCACCGGTGGCGTCAAAGCGAGCATGGACGACGCTGCGCCGGAACCTCCCGGGGTGTCATCCGAGCTCGGGTTCAACGGGGTCACACTGGTGCCAGGAGACCAGCACATGGGGCCGAGCAGCGTGAGACCGACCAGCAGCGACTTCCAGAACTTCGACGACTTCTACCGCGACCACCGCGCCGACGCCGTGCGCTGGGCGGTGGCGCTCGTGGGCGATCGCTTCATCGCCGAGGAGCTGGCGCAGGACGCACTGGCCGCGGTGGGCACAAAGCTGCACACGATCGACAATCCGAGCGGCCATCTGAGGCGAACCGTGGTGAACCGCGCGGCCTCGTGGCACCGCTCGCACGCTCGCGAACGGAAGCGAATCAGGGACGCGTCGGCCGGTGAGCCAACGGCCTACACCGCCGAGACCACCGAGATGCTCCACGCATTGACGTTGCTGCCGTACAAGCAGCGGGCCGCCGTGACGTTGCGGTACTGGAGCGAATGGACCGACGACCAGATCGCTGAGGCGCTCGACTGCGCCCCGGCCACGGTCCGCGTGTTGCTGCACCGCGGCCTGGCTGCCGTCAAGGGCGAGTTGCAACGAGAACTCGATCGAGAGCAGGAGCCTCGCCGATGAACCCGCAACGGCCAAGTGTCCGTCCAGACCCTTCCGTTGCCCCCAACGGCGACCCGACCGACGATGTGGAGACGAACCGATGAACAGCCCCATCACGATGACCGACGAGGCGGTGATCACCCGACTGCGACGCGCCCTCGACGAGGTGGCCGCCGATGCGACAGAGCTCGGCAACGACGCCCCTCCCAACGCATCTGGAGGCGCTGGCGCATCTGGCGGCGCTGGCGCATCTGGCGACGCCGGCAGAACGGAACCGTTCCAGGTCGTCACGCGGCGCCCGGCGGGCCGTGCACCCCGGGGACGTACAACGACCCTGCTCGGCGTCGCCGCGACCTGCACAGCCCTCGTCGGCGGCGCGTTGGTGGCGCTGAGCCAACGAGCGCCGAGCCCCACCGACCTCGCGGCCGATCCGCCGGATGCAACCGTGTTCGTTCCGGCCACAGCGGTGCCGGCTGCCGGCGAGCCGTGGTTCACCCTCGCGGCCGCCAACCTGGCGCACGGCGCGATCACCCGGCCACCGCAGTTCCCTTCCGATGGCGAGCCGCTCTTCCAGGCATGGAGCGTGGTGGGCGACAGCGGTTCCGGCTTCCTCTTCGCAACGATCTACGCGAACCGCCCGGGCGACCAACCCGAAGCCGCAGCGGGGGTCGCCGTCGAAGAGGTGGCGAGCGGCGTTCCTGACGGTCGCGCCTGGCTGGTGACGCCTGCTCCGCAGGTTGACGCGCCTGCGCGAGGCTCGTTGTGGTGGTCGCGTCCCGATGGCAGCGTGTGGGTGTTCGACGAGCAAGGCCTGTCGAATACGCCGCGGCTGAACGGATGGTTCGATCTCGCATTCGACGCGCAGCCAGGATCGGGCGTGCCGATCGTGCTCCCCGATACCTCGGCGACCCTGATCTCGGTCGGCGTCACGGCGAGGACCATCGTGACCCAGCGCTTCACCGGCACGTCCGCCGGCCCATCGATCGGCGCGGCTGATCTCACCGTGTCGGACGGCGCGGCAGCCCCCACGGCGTTGATCGGCGCGACCACCGTGACACCGGTGACCGTGGCCGGCGCCCCTGGCTGGAAGGGGGTCTTCCCCGACGGCCACGTGGCAGTGGTGTGGCCCGTCGGCAACGGATGGTGGGGTCTGCTGGGCATCAGCCCCGAGTTGGCCGCACAAGCCGACAGCATCATCACCGGCATCGCCAGAGTGGACACGGCGATCCCAGCGACACCCGTCGCACCGCCGGCAGACGCGCAGGAGTACCTGGTTGTCGGCGGCATCGTCGAGCTGTCCCCTGGCCAGTTCGTCGTCGAAGTCCCCACGGCGGACGAATCCGTCGCCGCGCTGTCTCTGCGGGGCTTCTCGTGGGACGTCGTTGCGGACGAGCCCGTCGGCGAGGGAGGGGTCGTGCGCACGGGCCTCTACGCCCTGGTGGTCCGCGCCTACGCCGACCGCACCGCCGAGTTCGTGTCGATCACGGGCCCGAGCGCCGTCAACGAGCCTCGAGATCCGTGCGTGTACGACAACGGCCCCGACCCATTCGACGCGCTGAACGACATCGACGTGACATCGCTCGGAGTCGTTGGATACGACGCCCAACTCAACTCCGACGGCACTTGCGACCGGCTGGTCGTCTGGGCGTACGTCGACACGCCCGAACTGCGAACCACACTCGACCCGCTCGCGGATCAGGTCGAGCTCCAGTTCCTCCTCACCCCCCTGTAACACACCGCGTTTGTTCACTTTCGCGTCGTATCCACGCGTCCGCGCACAATCGCAACACGGCCCAGCCTGCGTTTGGTCGAGAACGCGTCACCGTGACGCGCGAGTGACCAAACGCAGCCCGGTCTTGCTGCGATTGTGCGCGAACGCATCACTGTGACGCGAACGCAACCGGGGCCGCTGGCGTGATTGTGCGCGAACGCGTCGCTGTGACGCGAATGTGACCAAACGCGCTGGGGGGTCAGCGGCGGAAGAGGTGGAGTTTGTCGCCGACCTTGTCGCGGAGTTCGTGATCGGTGACGCCCAGGCCGGCTTCGGGGGCCAGGGCGAGCACGCCGATCTTGCCCTCGTGCATGTTGTGGTGCACCTGGAACGCAGCTTCGCCGGTGTGTCCGAGATCGAAGGTCTGGCTGAGCACGGGGTGGATCATGCCCTTCGCGATCAACCGGTTGGCCTCCCACGCCTCCTTGTAGTTGGCGAAGTGCGAACCGACGAGCGTCTTCAGGCGCATCCAGAAGTGCCGGTTGTCGAACTCCATCAAGAAGCCGCTCGTGGCCGCGCCGGTGACGACGGTGCCGCCGCGCTTGGTGACGTACATCGACGCAGCGAACGTGCTGCGACCCGGGTGCTCGAACACGATGTCGGGGTCTTCACCGCACAGCTCGCGGATGTCCTTGCCCAGGCGGCGCCACTCGCCCTCGTCATGGGTGCGTTCGTCCTTCCAGAACTGGTAGCCCGCAGCGGCGCGGTCGATGATGTGCTCGACACCCATGCTGCGCAGGATCTGCGCCTTGTCGGCCGAGCTGACGACGCACACCGGGATGCCGCCACCGTTCAGCACGTACTGCGCCGCGTAGGCACCGATGCCACCGGTCGCGCCCCAGATGAGCACGACGTCGCCCTGCTTCATGCGGGCGCCGTGCTTGCCGACGAGCATGCGGTAGCTGGTCGAGTTGCACAGCGCGTTGACCGCCGCCTCCTCCCACGTCAGGTGGGCGGGCTTCGGCATCAGCGCATTGGCCTTCACCACGGCAAGATCGGCGAGGCCCCCGAAGTTGGTCTCGTAGCCCCAGATGCGCTGGTTGGCGGCCATCATCGAGTCGTCGTGAGCCGAGGGGTCCTGGTCGTCGACGTGATTGCAGTGCACCGTGACGCGGTCGCCCGGCTTCCAGTTGCGCACGGCCGAGCCGACCTTGAGCACCACACCCGACGCGTCGCTGCCGACCACGTGGTATGGCAGGTCGTGACGCTTGGCCCACTCGCTCTCGCGGCCGAGGCGCTTCAACGCACCGAAGGTGCTGATCGGCTCGAAGATGCTCGTCCACACGGTGTTGAAGTTGATGCTGCTCGCCATCACCGCGAGGTAGACCTCGTCGGGCGCGAGCTCGGGGGTCGGCACGTCACCGACGTGCAGGCTCTTGCGCGGATCCTTCTCCTTGGAGGGCACGCCGGCCCACATCTCCTGCTCCTCGGCCAACACGTGCACGGCCCGATAGCTCTCGGGGATGGGCAGGGCGGCGATGTCGTCGCTGGACGCGCCGGACTGGATGGCATCGAGGATCTGCTGCATGTCGGGATGTTACTGACGGGTAGCTACGCGGATGCAAGCGGCGCCCGGCTCCGGCCACTGCTCCCGCCGCAGCCAGCAGTGTCGCAGCCGGTTCGCCAGCACGGTTGGAGCCGTGTCGGAGCCAGGTTGGAGCCGGGTTGGAGCCGGGTCGGCAGCAGGGTCGGAGCCGGGTCGGCAGCAGGGTTGGAGCCGGGTCACACCCGGGTCACACCCGGGTCGACAGACGGGTGCAGCACGGTCGGAGCCGGGTCGGAGCCGGGTCGGCAGCATGGACAAAGAGGGTCGCGGGGACATCCGAAACGGTCGCCAGTAGGGTCGCGTCATGCGGTCCCGAACACGGAGAGTCGGCCGGTGCGCGCTGGTCGTTGCGCTCCTCGGTGCGGCGGTCACCGTTCCCGACGGGTCCGGCGCTCCACGCGCGAGCGCGGCGACCCCGGCCCGGTTCGTCACCGGCTGGATCCCGAACTGGTCGAGCTCGGCCGTCATCGAAGGAACCCGAGCAGTGAGCGGAGGCTTCGCCACCACGTTCGCCGAGGTCTCTCCCTTCGGGTTCAGCGCGGTTGCAGCGGACCGGATCGCGACGAGTGGCACCGAGGCCAACCTCACCGTGGCCGTCACCTCGCTGCGCGACCAGGCACTGCCCGTGGTTCCGAGCATCACCGACGGCACCGGCAAGCTGGTCATGGCCGGCATCTTGGCCAACCCGATCACGCGTACCCAGCACGTGCAGACGATCACCAACCTGGTCGTCAGCCGTGGCTACGACGGCATCGATCTCGACTACGAGGGCTTCGCCTTCAGCGATGGCCGATCGTCGTGGACTGCCACACGTCCGAATTGGGCGGCGTTCGTGGCCGAACTCGGTTCAGCGTTGCATGCGCAGGGCAAGCTCCTCTCCGCCACGGTGCCACCCATCTGGGACAACGGCTCGAGCGGGTATTGGGTGTATGCGTGGTCCGAGATGCTGCCGCACATCGACCGGCTGCGGCTGATGGTCTACGACTGGAGCGTGTCGGCGCCCGGGCCGGTGTCGCCGCTGTCGTGGCAGGCCAACG
>JAYSLK010000105.1:0-2325 GCA_043725585.1 Actinomycetota bacterium | reverse complement strand
GCGCGCGAGGCGGTGCAGGTGGCGGACGGCGTCGTCCAGGGCGCTTCGGTGGTGCGCCGGCTGCTGGAGGGCGGTGCCGACGCAGTGGGCGAGTACGTCGCCGAGGTGCGTGCTGCGCTCGATGCCCATTGAGGATGCACCGTTGCACGTGCATCATTGAGTACGAAATGACATCCATCGACTGGGCTGCTCCGTAGACCATCATGAACCGCCGAACAGGCGGGTCGTGAACACACCCCCCAAGGAGCCCCCCACCATGATCACGAGCAAGTCGATCTCACGGAAGATCTTCGCCGCCGGCCTCGCCTCGAGCCTGCTCGTCCTTGCCGCATGCGGCGACGACGAAGAGACCACGGAAGCCACCACCGCCGCCACGGCGGCGGCCGAGACCCCTGCCGTCACCGACGCTCCCGCCGCAGCGGGTGACATCGTCGCCGTCGCCAGTTCCCTCCCCGATTTCTCCACCCTCGTGGCTGCGATCGCCGCTGCGGGTCTCGTCGAGACGCTGCAGGGCCCTGGTCCGTTCACGGTGTTCGCACCGACCAACGAAGCCTTTGCCGCGCTGCCCGCCGGCCTCGTCGACGCGCTGTTGCTGCCCGAGAACAAAGATGCACTCGTGCAGATCCTCACCTACCACGTGGTCGACGGCAAGGTCATGGCCGCAGAAGTGGTCGCCGGCGATGTGCCCACGGTGCAGGGGACGAACCTCACCATCACCACCGATGGTGGCGTGAAGATCTTCGATGCGAACGTCGTTCAGACCGATGTGGTCGCCAGCAACGGTGTGATCCACGTGATCGACCAGGTGTTGGTGCCGGACGGCCTCGACATCGCGGCGCTGCTCGGCTGATCGCTCTCCAACATCGCGATCGAGTCGTTCGAAACGAGGGCCCTGACGGGCCCTCGTTTCGCGTCTCGGGCACCAGCTCGGATGATCCCGGTTCTCAGTTGCCGGGGATGCCACACTGTCGACATGGGCGACGCCGTGGCGGCATGCGAACTGTGCGAAGCGGCACGCTTCACCGAGTGGTACTACGAAGACGACGTCTGCTGGGTTGCCGAGTGCGAGGCGTGCTTCGTGCCGATGGTGGTCTGGAAACGACACGACCCGAATCCCCCTGAGGAGATTCGGGTCGTGTTGTTTGGATGCTTGTCAGATGTCGCCGATCGAGTGCTCGCACGCGAGTACTGGATCGACGATCGACTTCGCAGTATTCCCGACCACTACCACGCTCACGCGAGGGTGCGGCCCGGAGGAGGGTGACTCCTACTGAAGGCGACGGACTGAAAGTGTCTTCATGTTGATCTCCTTGGGTGTCGGCGTAACGTCCGCCGAAGCCGTGCACCGAAGCCGACCTGGCCATGCCAGGGCTGCATCGAGACACCTCGTCGATGGACGCTGTGGCCAAGAGTAGCACTCAGGGTGGTCGGTCTTGCAAGGGGCTTGACAAAGTGTCTGACGGAGCGAGGACGTCACCGACCGAGCACGGGGCAGCGAATGGTCACGCAGAGTGATCGGAGTTCGCTGAACGTGTTCGGGGCGTTGTGCACACCCTGGCCGGACCAGGTCTCCGCAAGGTGCGTCGGGCCAGGTCGTCGACGGTGCGTCGGTGTGGTGGACCGTCTGTCGAAAGCCTCGCAGGCGGCTACTCTCCGGTCCATGCTCATCGACGGCCAGCCGGCACCACCGATCACGCTCGCGAACCAAGACGGCACAAGTGTTGATGTGGCCACACTGCGTGGGAAGTGGGTGCTCGTGTACTTCTACCCGAAAGCCGATACCCCGGGGTGCACCCAACAGGCGTGTCTCCTCCGCGATGCGCGATCAGACCTCGGCGACACGGTGGTGTTGGGCATCAGCCCCGACAGGGTGCCGGCGCTCGCGCGATTCCACACCAAGTACGGCCTGAACTTCGATCTGCTGAGCGATCCCGATCACGTCGTGGCCGAGGAGTTCGGTGTGTGGCAGGAGAAGAAGAACTATGGCAAGACCTACATGGGGGTCGTGCGCTCGGCGTTTCTGGTCGACCCGGACGGCATGCTGCGTCACGTCTGGTACAAGATCAGTCCGAAAGACACACCGGTCAAGCTGCTCGACGCGCTGCATGCGCTTGCGGGGCAGGGATGATGGGTGCCGTCCCCGCACTCCCGCGGCCGTCGGATCTGCTGCCGCACCGGGCTCCGTTCCTGTTCGTCGACGAGGTGCTGTCGATCGTTCCCGGACAGTCGGCCAGCGGTCTGTGGAGGCTGACCGGCGATGAGTGGTTCTTCGCAGGTCACTTCCCTGGTCGGCCGACGTTGCCGGGAGTCCTGATGTGCGAGGCG
>JAYSLK010000104.1:0-6311 GCA_043725585.1 Actinomycetota bacterium | reverse complement strand
CCCCGACCAGGATGATGCGTTCTCGTTTGGTGCGCTCGATGAGCGTCGCGCCGAGTGCTTCCTGGTACGGATTCGTCATGCTGAGGCCGTGGTCCCTTCCTGGTCCGACTCTGTGTGACCTGAGTCTGTGTCGTCTGAGTCTGTGTCGTCTGGCTCGTGGTGAGATGGTGAAATGGTGAGGTCGAGACCGTCGAGGTCGATCTCGAGTGTGGCGATCATGACCGAGGGGCCGATGAGCGTGACCCGACCCGGCGAAGGTTCGTCGAGACGAACCTTCGCGCGACCACCGTCCATCTGCACAACGATTTCTACAGCGCTTGCGGGCACGAGTCCCCACGCCCTCGACGCATACGCGCTCGCGCACGCGCCCGTGCCGCAGGCCTCGGTGACCCCAGCGCCACGTTCGTGCACTCGCAGCCGGATGACGTTCGGTCCGTCGCCGGGTTCGACGATCTCGAGATTGGTGGTCGGTATCTGCTCGCCGAGGTGGCGAAGGTCGACGACACTCACGTCATCGACCCCGACGACGGTGTGAGGGTTACCGGTCGACAGATGCATCACCGGCCGATCGGGATGGCAACCGACGGTGGCCCATCCGTCGGGCTCGACGCCGGGAAGGATCTCGCCCATGTCGACGCTGGCCTCGATCGTGTCGGGCCGATCGGTCGCGAACAGGAGCACTCGACGTAGACCGGCATCGGTGACGATCGTGAGCGGATCGAGGTCGCCTCGGCGAGCTGCCAACGCCTGGGCGAAACAACGGATTCCGTTGCCGCTCATCTCGGCTCGGCTGCCATCCGCGTTGTAGAGCCACATGCGGGCCGAATGGTGGGGGTCGCTCTCGGCGATCAACAGACCGTCCGCACCGATGCCGCGGCGTCGATCGCACAACCTGACCGCCAGCGCCGGCAGCTCGGCCGGGTCGACGCGAGGGTGGAACGCGACGAGGAAGTCGTTGCCGAGTCCGTGGTGCTTGGTCAGCTGCAGGGGAGTCACGACGGCGGTCCGATCAGTCGCGCGAGGTGGTCTTCGATCTCCCCCACCGACTCGGCGACGGGATCTTCGTGGATTTCGATCCAGCGTATGCGCGGGTCGCGGCGGAACCACCGCTCCTGACGCACCGCGAACTGTCGCGTGCGAAGCACCACCTGAGCGACCGCCTCGTCGAGGCTGGTGTGCCCATCGAGGTGCTCGATGACCTCCTTGTAGCCGAGGGCTTGGCGCGCCGTGCGCGACAGCCCGGGAAACTCCTGCACCAACCGAGACACCTCGTCCACCAGACCAGCAGCGACCATGCGATGCACCCGATCCTCGATTCTTCGCGCCAGAACCGGCCGTGCCCACCGCAGGCCGAAGAGAACGAACGGCGCCGCCGGGTACGTGTCGAGACCCGGCCCGAAGGAACTGAACCGCCGACCAGATCCCAGACAGACCTCCAGCGCTCGAACCACCCGCCTGGTGTTCGACGGTTCCATCTTCGCGGCGGCGATCGGGTCGAGTTCGGCCAACTCGGCGTGCAACGTCGCGACCGACGCAGTCTGGGCGCGGTGCTCGAGCGACGCTCGAATCTCGGGCCAGGTGCCAGGGATCTCCATCGGGTCGGTGAGAGTGCGCAGGTAGAGCCCGGTGCCGCCGACCAGCAGCGGCACCTTGCCTCGCGAGTGGATGTCCGCCATCGCCGATGACGCCGCCGCCGAGAACTCGGTGACGGCGAAGTCGTGATCGGGATCGACCAGATCGAGCAGATGGTGCGGCACGGCGGCACGGTCGACGGCAGTGGGCTTTGCCGTGCCGACGTCCATGCGCCGGTAGACCTGCATCGCATCGACGGCGACGATCTCGAAGCCCCCCGCCTGCGCCGCCGACCGAGCCAGCGCCATCGCGACATCGCTCTTGCCGCTCGCTGTCGGGCCCAGCACCACCACCGCCGACCCGTCGTGGTCGAGGGTCACCGTCGCTCGCTCAGAACGCGGCGACGGCGATGCGCCGCTTGTGCGACGGTTCGGCCACCAACTCACGGAAGACGCCCGTGAGGTGGTGCGGGGCGGCCCCGGTGACTTCGACCGTGGCATACGCACCGATGCGCACCGGCTGTGGTGGCGTGAAGTGGACCAGCTTGTTCTGACGCGTGCGACCCGAGATGACGCTCGGATCCTTGCGGCTGGGACCCTCGACGAGCACTTCTTCGATCCGACCGATGCGGTCGTGATGCTTGATGAGCGCACTCCGTTCGACCACGATCCGCAGACGTTCGAATCGCTCGGCGACGACCGCCGGATCGACGAAGTGCTCGACCATCGTCGCTGCCTCGGTGCCGTCGCGAGGCGAGAAGATGAAGGTGTAGGCGTAGTCGTACTGGGCAGCTGCGGCCACTTCGAGCGTGCTCGCGAAGTCGTCGTCGGTCTCGCCAGGGAAGCCGACGATGATGTCGGTGCTGACCGCGAGGTCGTCGACCACCGCTCGTCCCATCGCCAGTCGCTCGAGGTATCGCTCGGCCGTGTACCCGCGGTGCATCAGCGCGAGCACGCGATCGGATCCACTCTGGAGCGGGTAGTGCAGGTGCTCGCACACCGCCGGCGAGCTCGCCATCGCGGCGAACGTCTCGGGCCTCATGTCCTTCGGGTGTGGACTGGTGAACCGAACACGACGCACGCCCGGAACCGCCGCCACCGAGGTGATCAAGTCGGCGAACAGCGGCCGCAGCCGTGCCTGCTCATCACCGTCACGACGCTGTGCCAACTGCAGGTCACGGCCATAGCTGTTCACGTTCTGGCCGAGCAGCGTGACCTCGGTGACGCCCTGATCGACCAGGTCGCGTACCTCGGCGACGACATCGTCGAACGGGCGACTGATCTCGACGCCGCGCACCGCCGGAACGATGCAGAACGCGCACGAGTTGTCGCAACCGATCTGGATGGTGACCCACGCGTTGTACGACGTCTCTCGTCGCGCCGGCAGCGCTGACGGGAACAGGGCGTGATCGTCGATCACCGCCTCGTCGAGGATCTCCGTGATCGGCCCATGCGACGTGGCATGGTGCAGCAGATCAGTAGCACGGTGCACGTTGTGCGTACCGAGCACCACGTCGGTCCATGGCGCCTTCTTCTGGACGAGATCACGGTCTTTCTGTGCCAGGCATCCCGACACCACGATCTGGCGCCCCTCCTTGGCCTCTTTCCACCGTTTCAGGTGGCCGAGGTTGCCGTAGAGCTTGTTGTCCGCGTTTTCACGAATGCAGCAGGTGTTCAGGACCACGACGTCCGCATCGTCGTCGTGGTCGACGGCGACCAAGCCGTCAGCGTCGAACAGGCCCGCGATGCGCTCGGAGTCATGCTCATTCATCTGACACCCGTAGGTGTGCACGACGTAACGGCGCGGAATGCTGGTCACGTCGGTGAAGGCTACAGACGCCTACCCATCACTCGGGCTGACGAGTGGCGGGCACCCCGGATCGCCGGCCGGGACCAGCCAGCCGGCGATCGGTACGTCAGACGTGGATCGTCAGCTCTCGACGTCGACCGCGACGCCGAGGGGCGCTTCGTCGGCCTCGGTGAACTCGTCCTCGCCGATGCCGGCCTGACGACGCACCTTGTCGGAGACCTCCATCATCACCTCGGGATGCTCGAACAGGTAGTTCTTCGCGTTCTCGCGACCTTGGCCGAGCTGCTCGCCGTCGTAGGTGAACCAGGCGCCCGACTTCTTGATGATGTTCATGTCGACGGCCATGTCGAGCAGCGAGCCCTCACGGCTGATGCCCTTGCCGTACATGATGTCGAACTCGGCCTGCTTGAACGGTGGGGCCACCTTGTTCTTGACGACCTTCACACGGGTGCGCGAACCGGTGACCTCGGCGCCGTCCTTGATCGACTCGATACGACGGATGTCGAGACGCACCGACGAGTAGAACTTCAGCGCGCGTCCACCGGGGGTGGTCTCGGGCGAGCCGAACATGACGCCGATCTTTTCGCGCAACTGGTTGATGAAGATCGCAATGGTGTTGGTCTTGTTGAGGTTGCCGGTGAGCTTGCGCAACGCCTGACTCATCAGCCGGGCCTGCAGGCCCACGTGGGTATCGCCCATCTCGCCTTCGATCTCGGCGCGAGGCGTGAGTGCGGCCACCGAGTCGATGACCAGCACGTCGATCGCACCGGAGCGCACGAGCATGTCTGCGATCTCGAGCGCTTGCTCTCCCGTGTCGGGCTGGGAGATGAGGAGCTGGTCGATGTCGACACCGATCGCCTTGGCGTAGATCGGATCCATCGCGTGCTCGGCGTCGATGTAGGCGCAGATGCCGCCGTTGCGCTGCGCCTCGGCCACGACGTGCATCGCGAGGGTGGACTTACCCGAGGACTCCGGGCCGTAGATCTCGACGACGCGACCTCGGGGAAGGCCCCCGACGCCGAGAGCGAGGTCGAGCGACAGCGCACCGGTGGAGATGACGTCGATGCCCAACGTCGTCTTTTCGCCCATGCGCATGATCGACCCCTTGCCGAACTGCTTGTCGATCTGGGCGAGGGCCATGTCGAGCGCCTTTTCGCGGTCGTTGTTGTTGCTCATCGTCTGCTCCGTTCCTGCCTGCTGAGTACTGGTTGATGTGGTGCCCCGGGATGCGAGGCTGGGGTCGTGCCGACCCGATGTGGTTGTGGAGAGCACCGTACGAAGAGGGTGTGACACGAGCGGTCGGCGCCGCCGCGTGTTCGCTCTCGTACGGAGCTGACTGCTCGAACGACAGGACTGTAGTTACGAACGGACGTTCGATCAAGCATCGAACGCCGAATGTGCAAGATTTCTCGCGCCGCCCTCCGGCCGTCGGCGGCGGGCTGATCGTCGCTGCAGCGTGCGACCTGCGCGTCGCGTCGCGTTCGGCGCGGTGCTCTGCCGTCACCGAATCGATGGTGGGGGCCGCTGATCCGATCTCACGTCGGTGACGCGGTGCCTGGGCGGGCGCCGATTTCGACGTCGACCTCACCGGATCTCACCGCCGCCGCTGCCGCCGCCAGCTCTGCCGGCTCGGGTGGGTGTACCGCCAGGTCGAACGCCAGCCACGCCGTGTAGGTGAACGGGTAGATCGCGATCGGCATCACGAGTGCGACGCCGAACAGCAACAGCACGAACGGCAGCACCGGGATGTCGGGGGCGGTGATGATGAAACCGACGGTCATCGCCACGACGAGCGCGCCGAAGGTGACGACGGTGTTCACCGTGACTGCGCCCAGCTCGAAGCCATCTTCGCGGTGCCAGGCGATGCCGCACGTGCGGCACCGCTCGTGACGCTTGAACCAGTGCAGGATGAAGGTGCGGCGCGATCCACACCATGGACACTCGAGCAACAGAGCTCGGCACAGCATGCGCAGGAACCGAGGGCGTGACGACGGCATCACGAATCACGCTACGTCCGCCGCGGCACCCACGCGGCTGCACTTCTGGTGTTGCGGCGCCACCGGCGCAGGGCGCGTGCTGGGTCGGGGCGCCGGATGGGTCACAATGGGCAGGTGCGTCGATCATTCGCAGGTCTGTTGTTCGGTGTCGCCTTTGCGTTCGCCTGTCTGGCGATCAGTGGATTCCTGCTCCATCGCACCGCATTCTCGCCCGACCGCGTCGCCGACCAGGCCGAATCGATCATGCAGGACGAAGAGGTGCAGCGAGAAGTCATCAAGGTGTTCTCCGATGCAACCGCCGACGCGATGTATCCGGGCGACCCCACGGGCGCAGCGCGCGTGCGCGACAACATCGCCGTCGTCGCCGACGCCCCGGCGGGTGCGCCGCTGTTCGACTCGTTGCTCACCGGGGTGCAGGCCGTGCTGATCGGCGATGCCGCCGGCCCGGTGGTGGTCACGCCCGCGCAGTTGATACAGATCACCCGCGACGAGCGGGCCGGTTCGCTGCAGCCGCTCGAGGTGGTCGTGCCCACGCTGGGAACGCTCGACGTGATCGACGGCATCCTCGGTTGGCTCGTCCCGGTGAGCGGCATCGCCGCGATCATCTTCTTGGTGTTGTGCTTCTTGGCCCGACCGGAGCGCGCCGCGCTGTTCCGTACGCTCGGCATCGGGTTGATAGCGCTCGCCGCGCTCGCGATCGTGTTCAGCTACGTGCTGCCGAAGTTCATCCCACCGCTGCTCGACGAGAGCGCCTGGGCTCGCACACCCGCGCTGATGGCCGACGCCGGGCTCGGGCTCACGTTGTTCGCGGCATTCGTGCTCGCGGGCGCGGGCGCAGCGTTGTTCGCCGCCTCGACCCGGATGGGTCGCTCGCGTCGCTGGAGCACGCCGGTCAGCACCTACCGCTACCGCGAAGAGCGCAGCTGGAGTTGA
>JAYSLK010000103.1:0-7520 GCA_043725585.1 Actinomycetota bacterium | reverse complement strand
TGGGCGCGGCCGAGGTGTTCGTCGACACGACCGCCAACACCTTGCTGCCGATGATCGTGGCGCCCGACGATCTGGGTGTGGCAAACGCCCGGATCATGGGTGGTCAGATCGTGGTCGACCGACTCGTCGGCCCACCCATCGGTGCGTTCCTCTTCGCTGCCGGCATCGCCTGGCCCCTCGCTGCCCAGGTGGTGCTGTTCGTCGCCGGTGCCCTCGTGCTGGTGCGCATCCCGTTCCCGATTCCCGACCGCCGCGCGGGAGGACAGGCTGCCCGACATGAGATCGCAGACGGACTGAAGTGGTTGTGGAGCCACGGGCCGGTGCGCACCCTCACGCTCACCGTGGTGAGCTTCAACGTCACCTTCGGCGCCACGATGGCGGTGATGGTGCTGTACGTGAAGGAGCAGCTCGGTCTTGGCGACATCGGGTTCGGCGTGTTCACCACGATGAGCGCGCTCGGTGGCCTCGTCGGGTCGTGGGGCTATGGCTGGCTGCAACGTCGGGTCAGCCTGGCCAACATCATGCGCGGTGGATTGATCATCGAGACCGGCACCCACCTCACGCTCGCGCTCACCTCCACCGCAGTTGTCGCCGCCTCGGTGCTGTTCGTGTTCGGCATCCACGAAGCAGCCTGGGGCACGACGGCCGTCACGATCAGGCAGCGTGCTGTGCCGACGGAGTTGCAGGGGCGCGTGAGCGCGGCGTACATGCTGGGTGTGTTCGGCGGCCTGGTGGCCGGCGCAGCGATCGGTGGGTTGATCGCCCGTGCACGAGGTGTCACCGACGTGTTCTGGTTCGCGTTCGTGGGCTCGGTGATCATCCTGATGCTGATCTGGCGGTCCCTCCAGCAGATCGCCCACGTCGAGCCTGCGTGACCCTCGGGATCGCCTGCTGGATCGGGCGAGCCGGCAGCGTGGCGTTAGGGTCGGCGATCGATGAGCGATCGTGAACTTGCACCGGACTTCCTGACCCCCACGTGGTTGGGAGACGTGCTCGGCCACCAGATCGTCGATTTCGGCGTGCGGCGCATCGGTGACGGCCTGGTGGGCATGAACCTGCGACTCGCCATCGACTACGCCGATCCCGAGGCGGCTGCGGCCGCGGACGCGCCGTCCACCGTGGTCGCCAAGCTGCCGTCACCCGATCCCACCAGTCGGGCGACCGGCGTTGCGCTGCGCAACTACGAGCGCGAGGTGAAGTTCTACCGAGACCTCGCGGACACGCTCGACATCTGCGTCGCCCGGTGCCATCACGCCTCTTGGGACGAGGCGAGCGGCGACTTCGTGCTCGTGCTCGAAGACCTGGCGCCCGGAGAACAGGGCAACCAGCTCACCGGTTGCACGGTCGAGCAGGCTCGCACGGCCGTGATCGAGTTGGCCAGGTTGCACGGGCCGCGGTGGGACGACCCGACCCTGCACGACATCGAGTGGCTCGGCCGGCGTACCGGCCCCGATGATGCACAGATGCTGGCCGGCATGTGGTCGATGCTGTTGCCCGGGTTCATGGCCACCTATGCCACGTACCTGACGACGGAGGCGCAGGACCTGGTTACCGGCTTCACGGCGCGCATCCGTGACTGGGTCGAGGGTCGTGATGGCGCGTGGACGGTCACCCACGGCGACTATCGGCTCGACAACCTCATGTTCGCCTCGGCCGCCGGCGGGTACCCGCTCGCGACCGTTGACTGGCAGTCGCCGGGTCATGGTCAATCCACGGGGGACGTGAGCTACTTCATGGGTGCAGGGTTGGTGCCGGAGCAGCGCCGCGACGTCGAACGCGACATGGTGAGTGGCTACGGCGAGGCGCTGTCCGGCTACGGCGTCGACCTCGATGAGGCATGGCTGTGGAGGCACTACTGCCGCGACGCCTACGGCGGGGTGATCATGAGCGTGATCGCTTCGCAGATCGTGGCGACCACCGAACGCAGCGAGGCACTGTTCGCGACGATGGCCACGCGCCACACGCAACACGCGCTCGACCTGAACGCAGCTTCGCTGCTCTGAGCGGCGACGCTCGGCCTGCTCGGGGTGTGTAGGGAGACTCATGTCGACCGACGAGAGCCCATAGAGCATCGCGATCGCCACCTCGAAGGCCGCTGTTCGCGGGTTCTACGACCATTGTCGGGGTAGCGCACGTTCCTCGCAGGTCATACATTTTGAGTTGATACCTGGCGACTCCGCGCAGGCGAATGGAGAGGACGAGACGATGATGCATGCTCGAAGCGTGATCTCTGTTCTGGCCGTCGTCCTGACTGGTCTCGTCATCGTTGAGTCGGCAGCGGCGGCGCCGCCGTCGGCACTGGTTCTGAGCCCGTCGAGTGTCACGGGGGGAAGCTCTTCCACCGCCACGGTCACTCTTAGTTCGGACGCTCCGTCGGGCGGAACGGTCGTCACCCTCTTGGACAATTCGACCGCGACCGGCGTACCGTCAAGCGTCACCGTTGCGGCTGGGACCCGTACCCGGTCGTTCACCGTCACCTCCGTCACCGTGAGCACCGTCACGACTTCAGCGATAACGGCTACAGCCGACGGCGGTTCTCAGACGGCGGTATTGACGGTGAATCCGCCGAAGCCGGCGACCCCGTCTCTCGTTGCGCCTGCAAGTGACGCGACGGTGGCGCAGCCGATCACCTTTGACTGGTCCGATGTCGCCAACGCCGTGAGCTATGAAATCCAGATCGACGACTCGTCGACGATCAGTTCGCCGTACATCGCCAGCCGGACGGTGACCGATTCGCATGCGCAAACCACCGGTTTGCCGGCACAACGACTTTGGTTTCGTGTCAGGGCGCTGAGTTCGGCTGGCGTGTACAGCTCCTATTCGAGCACTCGGCGTTTCACGGCGCTCGCCCCGTCGGCGACTCCGAGTCTTGCGTCGCTGGTCGTCGCTCCAACGAGCGTTGAGGGAGGATCCTCGGCCACGGGTACGGTAGCGCTGACCTCGGCCGCCCAGGCCGGGGGTGTGGTCGCTGCCCTCTCCAGCAACTCGTCAACGTTGTCCGTTCAAGGAAGTGTGACCGTTCCAGCTGGCGCAACGACGGCAACATTCGGTCTCACCACCACGACCGTCACGACGTCGACTGCCGCCTCCATCACGGCGTCGGTGGGTAGCAGCACCCTGGCCGCAACGCTCACGATCAATCCCAACGCCGTCGTCACGATCAGTGCCGACGGTCCGCTGGGCCCGGGTTTCGTAGGCTCGGACTTCACCACCTTCTCCACGCTCGGTACGGTCATCGCTCTCGGTGGTCCAGCCGTGGGGCCGGTTGACTTCCGGGTCAGCAGCGGCCAGCTTCCGGCCGGGCTCCGGCTCGCCGACCCGAACACGAGCCAGACCCCCGCCAAGCACACCTGGGTTGCCGTCGTCGGTGTACCGACAGCGGTTGGGACGAGCACGTTCGGCGTCACGCTGACCGATGCGAATGGCGTGTCCCGTACGGGGACCTACACCATCACTGTCAATCCAGCCCTGACGCTCGTGATCAATCTCCAGCTGCCGTGGACCGCGGTTGTCGGGAGTTTCACGAACTTGTGGATTGACGGAACCGGTGGCTCCCAACCGTATCGATGGGCCGTAACCGCTGGTGCGTTGCCGCCGGGAATGTCGCTTGTTCAAGATGTCGCCAATGGTCCGACCGTACGTATCACCGGTACGCCAACCTCGGCGGGGTCGTTCACGTTCACGCTTCGGCTGACCGATGCCACCGGGTCCGCGGTGAGCCGCGTGATCACGGTCGCCGTCATGTAGCTCGCGTCTGGCGGCGAGCAACAAGGATGGGACCATGAACGACGATGTTCGCGACCCGAATCGGGGCGACTACGACCGGATGAGCGCCCTGGACAAGATCGAGTGGATGATCGCGACCAACGGGTGGGCGCTCGAGCCGGTGCTGCCCCGCTCCGACCTCGACCCTCCCGTCCCTGCCTACGCCTACACCATCGGCTTCGCCGCAACCTTCGGCTTCCCCGAGGTGTTGCTCTTCGGTCTGACGCCGGTCGCCAGCAACGGCCTGGTCGGACTGGTCGCCGACATGTTGCGCGGCGGGACGGAGATTCCGCTCGGCACCGAGCTGGTGGGCCTGTTCGACAACGACCTGCGCTGTGCGTTCGCACCGGTCGACGTCGACGAGTGGGGAGGGTTCATGCCGGTGGCGACGTCGTGGTACAAGGGTGCCGACTACCAGGTGGTGCAACTGTTGTGGCCCGATCGGAACGGCTTCATGCCAAACGAGGTCGGTTACGACCAGCGGATGGTGCTGGCGCAACCCGTCATCGGCACGATCCGCTGACGCTGAACTGCTGGGTTGGTGCGAGCTGGCGCGACGAGGGACACCCGCCAGGCGTGATCAGACCGTGGCGGCGTAGGTGTCGATCAAGTCGGTGGTGGTCGTGAAGCGGTACCCGTCGGCCAAGTAGCGCTCGATCACGGCGGGAAGCGCGTCGATCTCGGTTCGTCGCGCCAGCATCAGGCCGTCGTCGGGTCCCGTGCGTTCGAACGCAGAACGGCCGATGCCGTCGTGGAAGATCACGATCGCACCGTCGTGGATGGCCTCGATGTAGTTGGCGCGCACACCATCGACGTCGTCGACAGCGGTGTCGATCCCCGGGTCGCGGCTCACCGACCACATCGCGACGTCGTGGCCGAGCTCGACGGCCGCCCGCAGGACCGAGCCAGTGACGTGGCCCTTCACCGGGCGGAACCACCGCGGCCGTTCGCCGGTGACGGCGGCAACTGCATCGGCGCCGCGTTCGATGGTGGTGCGCACCTCGGCCGGCGACTGGATGGCCGCGCTGAAGTGATCGAACGTGTGGTTCGCGACCTCGTGTCCGGCCTCGACGAGCTGGCGCACGGCGTCGGGCCGGCGCTCCACCAACTCACCGATCACGAAGAACGTGGCCGGCACGCCGTACCGGTCGAGGATGTCGATGACCTCCGGGGTGAACTGCTTCGTGGGTCCGTCATCGAACGTGAGCGCCAGCACCTTCTCACCCCGTGGGTCGACGCTCCACCACACGTTCACACCGCCTCGAGTCTGGCCGGCCGCGACGGTGTCGGAATAGTTTCCTGCGAGCTGGGTCGACCCCAGATGGTGCCCGAGGGCGTACGTGCCCGCCGGCGCTGCCACCGCGGCCACACCGGCGCTGCCGAGCCCGGCCCGTCGGAGAAAGGTGCGACGGTCCACGGCGAAGGAGCCTACGAGCCGTCCGAGCCTGCAGCGGACGCGAAGGTTCTCAGCTCGTTGAGCTCTCGCACCAACGCATCGAGGGCGTCGGCCTCGCCGGCCATCAGCCGGGCTCGCCGTTCGTCGTTGAACGGCGCCAGCTCGACCAGCGCGCGAAAGTCGGTGCCGGGCCTTTCGAGCACCGTTTGCATCGCGAGCGTCACGGCCGCGATGGGGTCGCGGTCGTATCGCTCCAGCATCGCTTCGACGTCGCGCTTTCGGAGCGGGGCCACCTGGTCAGTGTGCCAGGGACACCGGGGATGGATCACGCGACGGCGAGTCGCTGACGATCCTCCACGACGTGCGGTGCCCCTTGGTCGGCGAGCAGGTCGAGGAACGGCACCGCGTCGAATGCCTCTGGTCCCAAAACGCCGCTCCCGGACCAGGTGCCATGTGCCAGGAGTTCCAGGGCCACCACCGGGTGCACGGCCGTCTGCCACACCACGGCTTGATGGCCGTACTCGCGCATCGTCCACTCGTTGTCGATGATCTGGTATACGTACGTCTCGCGGGGGGAGCCCTGCTTGTCGAGACCGCGCACCAGCGAACCCGCGCACGTGCGGCCGCGCATGCGGTCGCCCAGCTCGGCCGGATTGGGCAGCACTGCGGCCACGAGATCGCGCGGTGACACGTCGACGCCGCGTACGTTCACTGGTTTGGTGCTGTCGAGGCCCAGCTTGTGCAGTGTGCTCAGCACGTCGAGGAACTCGTCGCCGAGGCCGTACTTGAACGTGACCCGACCGACGTCGAGCCACCGCGGCATCAGGATCACCTCCTCGTGTTCGACGTTGACGCAGCGGAGCGGACCGATGCCCTCGGGGAACACGAAGGTCTCGGGTTCGCTGAACGGCTCGGTGGTGAACCAGCCGCGGTCGCGTTCGTACACGATCGGCGGATTGAGGCACTCCTCGATCGTCGTCCAGATCGAGAATGTTGGAGCGAAGGCAAAGCCGTCGATCACCAGATCGCTTCCGTCACGAACACCGATCTCGTCGATCCGGCTGAACAGGTGGTCGGAGGCGAATCGCGCGGCAACGTCGGAGAAGCCCGGCTCGACACCCATACCGACGATCGCCAGCTTGCCCCGTTGGACCCACTGGTCGGCGACGGCGAACTGGGCGTCACCGAGCATGACTCCCGGGGTGTTGTACGGATCGGTGGGATGCGGGCTCGACATGTGCATCGCCATGTCGAGGTAGTGACAGCCGGCATCGAAAGCGGCGTCGAAGATCGGTGGGTTGAGGCGGGGGTCGCAGGCGTTGACGATCACGTCGGCGCGGCACGAACGAGCGAGCTCGACGATGTCGGACCGGTCGGACGCATCGACCTTGGTGGACACCACGCGCGCCGAGCGCGCGGTTGCTGCGGCACGAGCGGCGCGGGCGCCGTCGATGTCGGCGACCACGATCTGCTCGAACACGTCACGACGAGCAGCGATGGAGGCGAACGCCGCTCCAACGCCGCCGGAACCCACCACGAGGACTCTCATCGCGGCACCCTAACACTCCGCTGACTCATGAGTCAGTCGAACTGACCGACGAATCGGTCGACTCGTGTCAGAGCGCGAACGCGCGCCGTTCCGCCCCGGTCGATACGAGCTTCGAGATGCGTCGTGCCAGGTAGGGGCTGAAATGGCCTCGATACCGCACCTGCAGCTCGGGGAGTGCCCAGTCGCGTCCCGTGACTGACCCGCGGCACAGTGGTGAGCCGCAACGGCACTCGAAGGCGTCGTAGTCGTCGCCATCTGTCATCGCGAAGTCGTAGGTGAGTTGCTCGCCGACCGCGATGTCGCGCAGCGCCACCAGCAGCATGCCGCCGCTCATGCCACAGTTCGGCTCGCACGAGTGGACGATGTGGTCGACCGGCTCGACCAGCTCGCCGCCGACGAGGAACAGATCGTCGTCGAGCTGCACGGCGCGCCGCTGATGTTCGTCGTCGAAGGACGCGAAGGCTTGGCGGCCCACACATGTACCGCCGAACGCGCCGACGGTCTCTCCCGCAGAGATCGGTTCGGTTGCAACGGACATCAGACCGGTCAGCTCATCGGCCGTTGCCTTCGCCTTGGGGGTGTGGAAGCTCGTCGACATGTGTGCAGTCTCGACCCCGCCCGGTGGCCTTTGCTACTCGCTGATGCATCAGCGCGCCTGACTCACCCGTCAGTCTGACTGCCCCATCGATCAGTCGCCGTCCACGGCGCCGTGATCCGAGTGTCGGCTCCGCGTCCGACTTCGCTACGGTTCGCCACACCGGTCGGGGACCGGGACGATGATGGGGGAAACGATGACCGACGCACTCGCGC
>JAYSLK010000102.1:0-9954 GCA_043725585.1 Actinomycetota bacterium | reverse complement strand
CGAGTTGCGGACCGCACTCCACGATGTCGATCGCCTACGCGCCAACGGCCCGTCCCTCTGACCTCACGGCGTGCGCTCCGGGATCGTTCGATCACTCCGTGAGGATGTCTCCGCCGGCTGGGCCGAGGAGCCGGCCGATGACGTCGGTCTTGCCCTCGGTGTAGGCCGCTCGATCGTCGCCGACGAGCCGATCTGCTCCACGTCGGCGACCAGCCCGACGAGCTCCGCCGCAACCTGCTCGCGAAGCTGCTCACCGGCCGCGATCCATGCCGGCGTCGCGCGGACGAGCCGGAGCGTGTCGATGTCGAGCCCGAGGCCAGCCTCGATCATGTCATCGGTCAGCCGAGGATCAAGTCGGCGTACACGGGGAGCATCTGCTTGGGGCCGCTCACGAGGAAGGTGGTGATGCAGGTCTCGCGCCACTTGTCGAGCTCGCCGCGGATCTTGTCGGCAGGACCGACCAAGGCGACGTCTTCCACCATCGACAGCGGGATCACTGCTGCGGCTTCGGCTTTCCTGCCGGCGAGGTACAGATCCTGCACCTGCAGGGCGACATCTTCGTAACCCATGCGGGCAAACACCTCGAAGTGGAAGTTGGCCCCGCGCGCGCCCATGCCGCCGGCGTAGAGCGCGAGGAACGGACGGATGAAGTCGGCGCACTTCTCCACGTCGTCGCCGACGATGATCTGGACACCCGAAGCGACATCGAATCGCTCCTCCTTGCCCGGATCGCCCGCAGCGGCGAAGCCCTCGTCCAGGCACCGCTGGTAGAAGTCGTTCTCCTTGGGGCTGAAGAACAGCGGCAGCCAGCCGTCGCAGATCTCGCCGGCGAGGGCGACGTTCTTCGGACCTTCGGCCCCGAGGTAGATCGGGATCTCGGTGCGCAACGGATGGATCGTGCTCTTGAGCGGCTTGCCGAGACCCTTGCCGTCGGCGCCAGTGTACGGCATGTCGTAGAACTCGCCGTGGGCATTGATCGGCGCGTCGCGGCGGACGATGCGGCGCACGATGTCGACGTACTCACGGGTGCGTGCGAGTGGCTTGCCGTACGCCTGGCCGTACCAGCCCTCCACCACCTGGGGTCCCGACACGCCGAGACCGAGCAGCACGCGCCCGCCGGACAGGTGGTCGAGGGTCATCGCCGCCATTGCGGTCGCCGCAGGAGTTCGCGCGCTCATCTGGATGATGCCCGTTCCGAGCTGCACCGAGGAGGTGTGCGCACCCCACCACGCGAGCGGTGTCAGCGCGTCGCTGCCGTACGCCTCGGCGGTCCACACCGAGCTGTAGCCGAGGCGCTCGGCTTCCTGGATCGACTCGAGTGCGCCGGCGGGCGGGCCGCTTCCCCAGTATCCGGTGTTGTATCCGAGCTTCAGTTCCTTGGCCATGAGCGCACGGTACGGCCAAGCCGCTGCAGCCGTCGATTCGAACTCCACGCGGGCCTCGTGAGGAGTCCGCGGTGGGGCGATCCTCAGGCGACGTAGAGTTCGTCTCGTGCCATCGGATTGGCCGGGGCCGCGGGCCTCCGATCACGGGAGATCAGATGATGAGCGACGTCGACGTGTCGGTGAAGGGAACCTGTGATCCTCGGTTCGAAGCGATGCGGGGCATCCTGCAGGCCAACATCGATTCGGGTGCCGATCTCGGCGCATCGGTCTCGGTCGTGATCAACGGCGAGAGCGTGGTCGACATGTGGGGTGGCTATGCCGACCACGACAAGACGGCTGCGTGGCAGGCCGACACGCTGGTGAACGTGTGGTCGAGCACGAAGACGATGATGGCGATCAGCGCGCTCGTGCTGATGGATCGCGGTGAGCTCGACCCATGTCAGAAGGTCGCCCACTACTGGCCCGAGTTCGCCCAGAACGGCAAGCAGGACATCGAGGTCCGCCACTTCCTGGCGCACACGTCGGGGGTGTCCGGTTGGGCCCAGCCGGTCGTCGTGTCCGACATCTACGACTGGGAGAAGTCGACCTCGATGCTGGCAGCCCAGGCGCCGTGGTGGGAGCCCGGCACCGCGTCCGGGTACCACGCGCTCAACCAGGGCCATCTGGTCGGCGAGGTGATCAGACGCATCACGGGTCGCAAGCTCGGCCAGTTCTTCGCGGAAGAGATCGCCCAGCCGCTCGGTGCCGACTTCCACATCGGTCTGCCGTCGAGCGAGTTCCACCGAGTGTCGCCGGTGGTGCCGCCCCCGCCACTGCCGGTCGACTTCGCAGCGCTCGAACCCGACAGCCCGCTGGTGAAGACCTTCACCGGGCCAGCACCCGACGCGACCGAGTGCTGGACGAGCCAGTGGCGACAGGCCGACATCGGCGCCGCCAACGGCCATGGCAATGCCCGCTCGATCGCCCGCGTGCAGTCGCTGATCACCAATGGTGGGGAGGTCGACGGTGTGCGGTTGCTCTCGCCGGCCACGATCGATCGCATCTTCGACGTGCAGGCCGACGGCGTCGACCTCGTGCTCGGGGTGCCTCAGCGCTTCGGCCTCGGCTACGGCCTGCCGAACGAGGCCATGCCGCTTCCGATGGACGCGAAGCTGTGCTTCTGGGGCGGGTGGGGTGGCTCGATGGTGATCAACGACATCGACCACGGCATGACCATGACCTACGTGATGAACCGCATGGAAGCGGGCCTCGTCGGCGATACCCGCGGGTTCGATCTGCTCGCCGCCGCGTTCGCAGCAGTCGCGTGACGGGTCAGGTCGCGTCGAACGCCACCGGCATGTGAGCCGGTCCGAAGATGCCGACCCCGTCGGGCTTCCACGTGATCTGACCGTCGATGCGCAGGTTCGGCATCCGCTGAGCAAGCAGTGGCAGCGCCTCCTGCAGTTCGGCGCGAGCCAACGATGCGCCCAGGCAGTAGTGCATCCCCGATCCGAACGTGAGCTGCGGTTGTCCGGCTGCGGGCTTGGTGATGTCGAAGGTTTCGGGGTCGGGGAACACATCGGCTTGGCGGTTGGCGTCGGCGATGCCGATCGACATGAAGGTGCCGGTCGGGAAGATCACGTCGCGGAACTCGATCTCGCAGCTCGCGAACCGAGCGGTCCCGCGCACCGCACCGAAGTAGCGCATCGTCTCCTCCACGGCTCGACCTGCCAGCTCTGGCTGTTCGGCGAGCAGCGCCCACTGATCGGGGTGCTGGGCGAACATGGCCACGGCGCAGCCGAGTTGGTTGCGGGTGGTGTCGGTGCCGGCGACGATGACCGCATTCACCATCATCACGAGTTCGTCGTTGCTCAGCCTGTCGCCTGCCTCCTCGGCGGTGATGAGGTCGGTGAGGAGGTCGTCGGCCGGCTTCGAGCGACGCTGTGCGATGAGGTCGCGGGTGTACGCGTCCATCTCGTTCTGGGCGTTCATCACCAGGTCCAGCTTGTCGGCCAGATCTGCCGAGAACACCTCGAGGATGTCCGCGGCAAGTCGACTGAACAGCTGCCAATCGCTCTTGGGAGCGCCGAGCAGTTCGCAGATGATCGGGATCGGGTACGGCTCGGTGATGTCGGCCACGAAGTCGGCCGTGCCCGTGGCGGCGACCGGATCGATCAAATCGTTCATCACCTGACGCATGAAGGGCCGCAAGCGGTCGGCAGCCCGCGGCGTGAAGGCTGGAGCGACCAAGCGGCGGAGGCGGCCGTGTGCATCGCCCTCGGTCGACAGGATGCTGCCCTGCTGACGAGCGAGGAAATCGGCGCGAGTGATGCCCATCAGCTCCGGGATGCGGGCTGATGCGGAGTGCCAGCGCTTGTCGCGCAGGACGGCGACGGCGTCCTCGTAGCGCAGCACGCCGTACCCGATGAGGTTGCGCACGAGCCAGACGTCGCGGGGCAGGGATCTCCGCATCGTCATGCGATCGTCGAAGCTGCCGTCGTCGAAGTTGATCTCAGGGATGTCGAGCTCGGATGCAGGGGTCGCCATCTGCGAACCGTACCGCGCCCGGTTCAGCCGAGAGCGACCGACGGCTCCACGAAGGCGGTGCCGAGGAAGTCCGCGACCGGCGCGTTCGTGACATGGCCGGCGTGGGTGTTGAGCCCGAGTGCCAGGGCGGCATCGCGAGCGCATGCTGCGCGTGCGCCGAACTGGGCGAGCTCGATCTGGTAGGGGAGCGTCGCGTTGGTGAGGGCGTAGGTGCTCGTGTGCGGCACAGCGCCGGGCATGTTGCCGACGGCGTAGTGCAGCACGCCGTGCAGGAAGTACACGGGATCGTTGTGGGTGGTCTCATGGATGGTCTCGATGCAGCCGCCCTGGTCGATCGCGACATCGACGATCACGGCGCCCGGCTTCATCGTGCGAACCATGTCCTCGGTGACCACCACCGGTGCGCGGCCACCGGCGACGAGCACGGCCCCGATCACCAGGTCCGCGTCGGCGATGTTGCGCTCGAGCGCGCCGCGGTTCGATGCCAGGGTGACGATGCGTCCCTTGTTGATCTGGTCGACCCATCGGAGCCGGTCGAGGTTCTTGTCGAACAGCACCACCTCGGCTTCCATGCCAGCGGCGATCCATGCCGAGTTCCAACCGACGTTGCCCGCGCCGAGCACCACCACCTTCGCCGGCTGCACGCCGGGCGCGCCTCCCATCAGCACGCCGCGGCCGCCGTTGTGGCGCTCCAGGTAGTGAGCCCCCATCTGCGGCGCCAGGCGACCCGCCACCTCGCTCATCGGGGCGAGCAGAGGGAGTGCGCCACCCGGCAACTGGACGGTCTCGTACGCGACCGATGTGCACTTCGAGTCGATCAGTGCCCGGGCGACCTCGGGGTAGGCGGCGAGGTGCAGATAGGTGAACAGCGTGAGGTCCGGTCGCAGGAATCCGAACTCCTCGGCCTTGGGCTCTTTCACCTTCACCACCATCTGCTGGCCCCACGCATCTGCTGCAGTCGGCACGATCTCCGCTCCGGCGGCGCGGTAGTGGTCGTCGGTGAAGCTCGCACCCTCACCGGCACCGGTCTCGACGAAGACCGAGATGCCGAGTCGTTCGAACTCGCGCACGCCGTCGGGCGTCATCGCGACGCGGTGCTCGGCGGTCTTGACCTCCTTGGGCACGCCGACCGTGCCGATGGCGGCGGCATTGGTGGCGGGGGCGTTGGTAGGGGCGTTCGTCATGGCGCCATCATCCGCTCGAACAAACCGTTGATCAACGCATCATTCGGGAACAAGATGAGTCCGTGGCCAACGAATCAACGGACATCGATCGAATCGACCGACGAATCGTCGGCGAACTCCAACGCAACGCCAGGATCAGCTGGCGTGAGCTCGGGGAGCGAGTCCATCTCGCCCCGAGTTCGGTGGCCGATCGGGTTCGGCGGCTCGAAGAGCGCGGGCTCATCCGCGGGTACTCGGTCCGGGTCGATCCCGCCGCCTTCGGCCGATCGGTGCGGGCGGTCATCGACGTCGGGTTGCCGCCTGGCGACGACCCGGCTCCGTTCGAAGCGCTGCTCGCCGGCCGGGAAGAAGTGGCGTTCGCCGCCTACGTGACGGGGCCCAGTGACTACACGATCGTCGTCGACTGCGCCGGCGCGGCCGGCCTCGACACGTTCATCCGCTGGCTGAAGGCCGACGCGGGAGTCGCTCGAACCGAGAGCAGGTTCGTCCTCCGCCCCCTCATCGGCTAGGTACAGCGAGGTGCAGCGAGGTGCAGCGAGGTGCAGCGAGGTGCAGCGAGGTGCAGCGAGGTGCAGCGAGGTACAGCGAGGTACAGCGAGGTGCAGCGAGGTACAGCGAGGTACAGCTCGGTGCTGCCGGCGACGCCCAACCCGGCTCGCCACACGCCCCGCCCAAGCCCCGTCCAGCCCCGCGATGAGAGATGAGCGCTCTAGTGGCACTCATCTCTCATCGCGATGTTGGGGTTCAGTGGGCGCCCCAGGTGAACGTCTGTTTCACGAGATCGAGGTAGATGAACGTCTCGGTGCTCTGCACGCCCGGCACGCGCCGGATGCGGTTGGTGAGGTCGAGCAGGTCGGCATCATCGCCGACGACGACCTCGGCCATGAGGTCGAACGATCCGGCGGTCACCACCAGGTAGTCGATGTCGGGCATCTGCTGGAGCGCGGCCGCGATCCCGTCGCTCGGACCCTCGGTGCGCACGCCCACCATCGCCATCCGCCGATATCCGACCGACAGCGGGTTGGTGACCGCGACCACCTGCATGATCCCGGCGTCGAGCAGGCGCTGCACCCGTTGCCGGACGGCGGCCTCGGAGAGGCCGACCGCGGTTGCCAGGCGGGTGTACGGAATGCGGCCGTCCGCCTGGAGTCGTTCGATGATCGCCCGATCGACCTCGTCGAGTGAGTTGGGGGCGCGGTTCATCGTTGCGAATACTGTCGGTCGACGTCCCTCCATGCAAGGGAATCCGTTGCGAAACACACCGTTCATCATCGATTCCCTTGCGCGACACCCGATGTTCGTGCCAGCGTTGCGGCCGTCGGACGAAGTGGAACGGTCAAGAGTTGGTCAACGCCGTGGTAGAACCACACACGACAACGCTCGGGGGAGTAGAGATCTGTGACGGCAACCGCATCGAGAGTCGAGGGCGCGTTGGGAGTGCGCGGCAGCGTGGAGCTGACCGACGTGACCAAACGGTTCGGCACCATGACCGCAGTCGACAGGCTGAACCTGACGGTCAACCCCGGTGAGTTCCTGTCGTTGCTCGGCCCGAGCGGTTGTGGCAAGACCACCACCCTGCGGATGCTCGCCGGCTTCGAGCAGCCGGACGAGGGCTTCATCCGCATCAGCGGCGAGTACGTGCAGGGCGTGCCGCCGTACAAGCGCGACGTGAACACCGTGTTCCAGGCATACGCGCTGTTCCCCCACATGTCCGTCGCCGAGAACGTCGCCTATGGGCTGCGCCAGAAGGGCGTGGGCAAGAGCGAGATCTCCACCCGGGTCGCCGAAGCGCTCGACATGGTGAAGATGACCAAGTTGGCCGAGCGCAGGCCCCGGCAGATGTCGGGCGGCCAGCAGCAGCGCGTGGCCGTCGCCCGCGCCCTCGTGAATCGGCCGAGCGTGCTGTTGCTCGACGAGCCGCTCGGCGCACTCGATCGCAAGCTGCGCGAGGAGATGCAGATCGAGCTCAAGCTGCTGCAGAGCCAACTCGGCATCACCTTCATCTTCGTGACCCACGATCAGGAAGAGGCGTTGGGCATGAGCGACCGCATCGCGATCATGCTCGAAGGTCACGTCGAACAGCTGGCCGATCCCGAGACCGTGTACGAACGGCCCGCGTCGGCCTTCGTTGCCGGGTTCATCGGTCGCAACAACTTCTGGCGGGGCACCTCCACCGGCAACAGCGGCGTGAGGGCCAACGACGGCACGGTATTCGTGAGCTCGTCCCCCGAGGAGCGCATCGCCGCCGGCCAGGCCGCCTTGGCGGCGATTCGGCCGGAGTGCATCTTGCTGGCGGCGGTCGAACCCGGCGGAGATGCCAACAAGGTCTCCGGGTCCGTGGCGAGCATCTCGCACTACGGCGACACCCTGCAGTTCGTGGTGCGCACAGCCGAGCGCGACATCATCGCACTCCTTCCTCGACAGACCGCACCGCGGATGTCGCTCGGTGACACCATCTGGTGCCATTGGAGCGCCGCCGACGTGTACCAGTTCTCGGCCGACCAAGCGGATCTCGTCATCGTCGAGCCGGCCGCGGAAACAAGCAGCTGAACAGCACGTTCCAACGTGACGGAGTTCCAACGTGAAGGAGATTTCATGACCAACCGCCCAGCACCGCTCAGGATCCTGGCGCCCGAGAGCTTCCGCCAGGCGCTCTCGCGGCGTTCGTTCCTACAGATCGGAGGCGCTGCCGCCGGTGTTGCCTTCCTCGCTGCGTGCGGCAGCAGTGACGACGGAGGCGATACTGCCACCGACCCTACGACCGCCGGCACTTCGGCGTCGACAGGCGGTTCGACCGGCACCGGCGTGCTCGGCAACTACAGCAACGTCGTCAACAAGGCGTCGGGCACCTTGTCGATGTACACCTGGGGTGACTACAACGACCCCGAGATCATTGGTGCGTTGGCCGATGCCGACCTCGGTGTATCGATGAAGGTCGACTACTACCCGAGCAACCAGGATCTCATCACCAAGCTCTCGGCCAGCAACGGCTCGAGCGGCTACGACATCGTGGTTCCCACGGGCCCGTACGTGCCGATGATGATCGAGCTCGGCCTCCTCGAGAAGTTCGACAAGTCTCTCCTGCCGAACATCCTGAACGTCGACCCTCTCTACCTCGGAAGGGCTTGGGACCCGACGAACGACTACAGCGTCTGCAAGGACTGGGGTTCCACCGGCTACATGTGGAACAAGGCGCAGCTCGGCCGTGACATCACGTCATGGGCCGACTTCATCGCCACCACGCAGAACGAGATGAGTGGGCAGACCTCGGTGCTCGACTCTCCCAACAACGTCACCGGCATGTACTACTGGGCAAACGGCATCGACTGGACGACCGAGAAGACCGAGGACATCGACGCGTGTGAGAAGTTCCTGGTCGACGAGTTCGCCCAGCACGTCAAGGCGTTCGACAGCTACCCGTCGACGAAGATCGCCGAAGGCGCCTATGGCTCGTCGATGGTGTGGAACGGAGATGCTCGGCAGGCATTCGTGCGCATCGCTGAGGCCGGTGGTGACCCGAGCGAGTGGAAGTGGTCGCTGGGCAGCCCCGAGACCGAGCTCTGGATGGACAACTACGCGATCGCCGCTGGTTCGCCCAACCCTGAGGCGGCGCATGCGTGGATCAACTGGCTGCTGACGCCCGAGATCTCGATCAAGGACCTCAACTACCACGGCTACCACAGCGGCATGAAGGACATCGACACCCTGCTCGCACAGTTGGTACCCGACCTGGTCGACGGCGACATGATCTTCTTCACCGACGCGGAGGTTGCGACGATGCGTACCGGAGCCGTGAACTCGGCCGAAGATCGGATCGTCGACATCATGAACAAGGTCAAGGCGAAGGCCGGAGGCTGATCCGTCGTGAGTGCGGCGATCGGGCCCTCGAAGCGACGCTTGCGCGGGCCGAGGTTCGGCCTCGCGCTGCCGTCGTTCGTCTGGTACACGTTGTTCTTCGTCGTACCGATCGCGATCGTGGTGGTGTACTCGTTCGCCACGAAGGACTCGACGAAACGGATCCCGGTCGATTTCGCGAACCCGTCCCTGCAAAATTATCGCGACGTGCTCGATCCGGATGGGGTGTTCTTCACCACGTTCAAGGCAACCATCCGGATCGCGCTCGTCGCGACCACGTTGTGCGCACTGATCGGTCTGCCGGTCGCGTACTTCGTGGCCTTCAAGGTGCGCGAGAAGTGGCGCGCTGCGTTGCTCGCCCTCATCGTGATTCCGAGCTTCACGAGCTTCCTCATCCGAACCGTCGCCTGGCGCATCCCGCTCGCGCCGAACGGGGTGTTGTCCGGTTGGTTGCAGGACTGGGGTCTCACCGATGGCCCTCTGCAGGTGCTCGAGACCCAGACGGCGGTGCAGTTGGCGATCGTCTACAACTATCTGGGCTTCATGATCCTGCCGTTGTTCGTCGCGCTCGACCGGATCGACCTCGGCATGCGTGAAGCGAGCAAGGACCTCGGCGCCGGCCGTCTCGCAACGTTCTTCGGTGTCACGCTGCCATTGGCAGCGCCTGGCATCGCGGCCGGGACGCTGCTCACCTACATCCCGATGTGCGGCGACTACGTGACGGCGACGGTGCTCGGCGGCGCCAAGGGAAACATGATCGGGGCGATGGTCGCATCGCAGTTCACCAGCGCCCGCAACTGGCCGTTGGGTTCGGCCATGGCGGTGCTCATGATCGTGGCCGTGTTGCTCACCCTGCTCGTCGGGGTGATCGCAGTCTGGATCGTCCCTCGGATCGTGCGGCTCGGCTCACCACTGGTGGCACCGATCCGCGAACATGTCTACCGGCGTGGTCTCGCGGTGACGGCGTCGGGCCCCGCCCGTCGTGCTCGGCCAGAGATCCTGAA
>JAYSLK010000101.1:0-6137 GCA_043725585.1 Actinomycetota bacterium | reverse complement strand
AGCCCGCCGATGAGCAGCACCCCCTTTCGTTTCGCCATCCAGAGCGCGACTGCCGACTCCGGTCACACATGGCGCGAACTCGCACGGCGTGCCGAGGGGACGGGCTACAGCACGCTGTTCGTCGCTGACCACTACGTCGACTCGGCCTCGAACGGCGGTCAGGTCCTGGCCGCAGTGCCGGCGATCGCGACCGCTGCCGCCGTCACCGACACCCTACGCGTGGGCGCTCGCGTGCTGTGCATCGACTACCACCATCCCGTCGTGTTGGCCAAGCAGGCCGCCACGCTCGATCTCTTGTCCGACGGCCGTTTCGATCTGGGTCTCGGAGCTGGGTGGGTGGGCTCGGAGTACGAAGCGATGGGCCTGGCGATGGATGGCCCGTCCGAGCGCATCGCCCGGCTGGCCGACACCGTCGACTTCGTGCGCCGCTTCTTCGCGGGAGAGATGCTGGAACCAGGTTCGTCCGGAGTGCGGCCGAGTGGATTCAAGGGCCAGCCGCTGCCGGTCCAGCCTGGTGGGCCGCCGATCATGATCGGGGGAGGGGCGCGCAAGGTGCTCACCCTCGCCGGCCGCGTGGCCGATATCGTCAGCTTCAACTTCGACAACCGTGCTGGGGTCGTGGGGCCGGCGAGCGTTCAATCGGCCGCCGCGTCGGTGATGGAGCAACGGATCGGATGGGTCCGCGAGGGGGCCGGAGAACGATTCGACCAGATCGAACTCGAGGTCGGCGCCTACTTCACGGTGGTCACGCCCGACACGGCTTCTGGGTCTGCGACTGCCGAGAAGATGGGTGGGATGTTCGGGATGACCGGCGACGACATGGCCGAACACCCGAACGCTCTGATCGGAACGGTCGAGGAGATCTGCGATCGCCTGATCGAACGTCGAGAGCGATTCGGCATCAGCTTCGTGACGGTGGGCGACCGCCTGCTCGATGCGTTCGCCCCGATCGTTGCTCGCCTCGCCGGCACCTGACCCCCAACCCACCACCGCGATGAGAGATGAGTGCGTGAGCGCCGCTCATCTCTCATCGCGGTGGTGGCTTGCGGTGGGGGTGATCAGGAGAGGTAGACGTTGCGGATGACTTCGTCGATCGTGGTGACGTCGTTGGCGACGGCGGTCATCGCTTCTTGACCCATGGTGCGCATGCCCTGCTTCATCGCCTGGTCACGCACCGCGTGGGGGCTTGCTCCGCCGACCAGCAGCTGACCGACCTCCTCGGTCACCTCCAGCACCTCGTACACGCCAAGGCGGTCGCGGTAGCCGCTGTTGCTGCAGAAGTTGCAACCCGTGCCGCGCATGAACCGATCCTTCTCCGGGCCACCGAGGAAGTGGTACCACTTGAGCTCGGCTGCCGTGGGCTCGTAGGGGGCGGCGCAGGCTTCGCACACCCGGCGCACGAGGCGCTGGCCAACCACGCCCACGAGCGACGACGACACCAAGAAGGGCTCGATGCCCATGTCGAGCAGTCGATAGAGCGCCGAGCTGGCGTCGGTGGCGTGCAGCGACGACATCACCAGGTGACCGGTGAGCGCCGATTGCACCGCGATGCGAGCTGTCTCCTGGTCGCGGATCTCGCCGACGAGGATCACGTCAGGGTCCTGTCGCAGGATCGACTTGAGACCGGCTGCGAAGGTGACTTCGGCCTGCAGGTTGATCTGCATCTGGTTCACCGCGGGGAAGACGTACTCCACAGGATCCTCGATGGTCATCACGTTCAGTTCGCTGCGGCTGATCTCGGCGAGGGTGGCGTACAGCGTGGTGGTCTTGCCTGAGCCGGTCGGGCCGCTGCAGATGATCATGCCGTATGGCTTGTGCACGATCGTCACGTAGCGCTCGTAGCTGTCGGGTGGCATACCGAGTTCCGAAAGTTGCTTCATCGAGCGGCGCTTGTCGAGGAGTCGCAACACCGCCGTCTCGCCCCAGATCGTCGACGCCGTCGCGACGCGGACGTCCAACCCGGTGCCATCGATCTGCATCTGGAACTGGCCGTCTTGCGGACGCCGTCGTTCGACGATGTCCATCTCGGCCATGATCTTGATCCGGCTCACGAGCTCCGGTCCGGCGGATGCGGGAAGGCTGAGCACCTCGCGCAGGGCACCATCGATGCGGTAGCGGATGCGCATCCGACCCTCGGTCGGCTCGACGTGGATGTCGGAGGCTCGGTCGCGAAGTGCCTGGGCGACGATCTTGTTGACGAGCTGGATGATCGGTGCGTCGTTGCTGCTGACCTCGACGATGGAGTCGATGGGCGCGGCGTCGGCCCAGAACTGCTGCACTTGGTCGTCCACGGACGACAGCACGCGGTAGTGGGTGTTGAGCGCGAACTGCACGTCCTGCTTCGGGGCGAGGTAGATGTTCACCGCGCTCACCGGGAGCCGTTCCAGTGCCTCGCGCACCGCAGGGTCCGAACCATTGGCGATGGCGACGTCGAGCACGTCGTCGATCAGCCGCATCGGGACGATGTCGAATTCGCGGGCCGTCGCCTCGGGCACCACCTCGAGCGCTTCGTCCGTCGGCCGTTCCACCCGGAGGTCGATCGTCGGGAGACCCAGCTGGCGAGCGAGTGCCTGGGTGAGCACGCGCTGGTCGAGCAGACCCTGCTCCACCAGGATCGCACCGAGCTGACGCCCCGACTCTTGCTGCAGGTTGAGCGCGGCGGACAGCTCCTCGGGCATCACCAGGTTCTCGGAGACGAGCACATCTCCCAGACGGGCGCGTTGGCCTGCCTCGATCATTGCGGTCACTTGAGCTGCGGGCGCGATGGTGTCGCCAGGAACACCGAGATCTGGTTGAGGCCTGCGATGACGCTTCACTCACTCGACGGTCCCCCGACGTGGCGAATGCGCCAGTGGGTGGGCGATCCGGCACGTCACCTCGGGTGAACGTCGATGACATTGTTGACGCAACGGGTGACCCTCGGACGATCCATCGTAGGACCGCTGTTCGGGCAGAGCACGCGGCGACGAGGAGGTCGGCGAACGTGGGTGTGCGGGAAAAAGGTGAGGACTCGCGTCGGAAGCCTTCAGCGGCGAGCCCCGCGCCGCTGACGTCACTCACATCGGTGACAACGCTGGACGACATGCCTGGTCACCCCGATCAGGCGGCTCCGGATCGCAGATGGTTCACCCGCCGGCGAGAGCAGGCACCCGTGTCGACCGAGCATCGCTCGACGACGCGCCGCAGTGGCGATTCGGCCCCGCAGGCGCGCTCTGCGGCGTCGGACCCGCGGGATCCGAAGGACGCTCCGTGGTGGCGACGTCAGTACGGCCGCACGGTGACCCCCGACGTGGTGATGGCGTTCTCGCGGCAGATGGCATCGTTCGTCGAGGCCGGAATCTCGGTGTTGGAAGCCCTCGAGATCGTGGGCGAGGAGGCGGGCGATCCGGCGATGAAGTCGGTGGTGGACTCGATGCACGCCACGCTCCGACGAGGGGGCAGCTTCTCGGAGGCGGTCGGGGCACACCCATCGGTGTTCCCGCCCTACTACCGAGCCATGGTTCGCTCGGCAGAGTTCACCGGCAAGCTCGACGAGGTTTTGGAACAGCTCGCGACTTACCTCGATCGCGACCTCACCGCCAAACGGCAGGTGCGCAGCGCGCTGACCTACCCCACGGTCGTGCTCATCGTCACCACGATCGGGCTCGTGGTGACGACGCTGTTCGTGTTGCCGAAGTTCGCCGGCCTGTACCGAAGCCTCGGGGCCGACCTGCCGCTTCCCACGCGAATGCTTCTCGCGTCGACCGACTTCTTCACGAGCAATCTCCCGCTCCTCGTTGCCGGAGCGCTGCTCACCTTTGGCGCAGCGTTCGCCGTCATCGGTGGCGTTCGCGGCAAGAGTCGCCGCGACCGGCTGATGATGAGTCTTCCGGTGATCGGACACCTCTTCCACATCATCTCGCTCGAACGCTTCTGTCGCGTCCTTGCAGCCCTCGCGAAGTCGGGGGTGCCATTGCCCGACGCGATCGAGATGTCGGCGGCAAGCACCAACAACACGATGTTCATCGCACGGATGGGTGAGGTGCGCGAGACGCTGGTTCGCGGTGGCGGATTGTCCGGACCCCTCGTCGACACGGAGCTGTTCCCGACGGCGGCACGGCAGATGGTTCGGGTCGGTGAGAAGACGGGCACGCTCTCGACGCAGCTCAGCAAGGCCGCGGCGTACTACGAGCGCGAGGTCGCGTTCCACATGAAGAAGGCCACCGAGCTGTTCCAGCCCGCCGTGATCATGTTCGTCGGTGGCATCGTCGGATTCGTTGCGATCGCTCAGGTGTCTGCGATGTACAGCATCTTCGGACAGGTGCAGACGCCATGAACCTCGACGCCGACCTCGATGTGGAGGTCACCGCCACGAGAATCCTGGCCGACCTCCATGCGCCTCCGGCGCTCGAGCGGACGTTCCTCCAGTGCTATCCCCTGGGTGTCACCACCGATCCCTCAGCCCGCGCCTCGAACACACCCGAACGTCATCACCAGACAACCAACACATCTGCCGCACGGCGGCGATCCACGCGAAAGCAGAGCCACACAATGAAGACCATGGACAACCACACCATCACCGGTTCGGACACGCTGCCCGATGCGACCGTCATCGCTTCGCGGCATCGCCGCGCCGACGAAGGCTTCACCCTCGTCGAGATCCTGATCGCGATCGTGCTCGTCGGCATCTTGTCGGCAGTCGTCGTGGTGGGAGTCGGCAACCTCACCAGCAAGGGCACGGCCTCGGCGTGTGCTGCCTCGGCCGACGCGGCTCGTTCAGGCTCGGTCGTCTTCTACGGCTCGAACAACGACGCCTGGCCGGCCACGCTGCTGGCCATGACCAGCACGACGCCGCCGGCGCTGTCGTTGCCCAGCGGCGTCACACTGAACACCTCCGTTGTCGGGGTCAACGCGATCGGCACCGTGGCCACGGGCTCGGGCTGGACCCTCACCATGACGCCAAGCGTCGGTGGCGCCCAACCGACGTTCGTCTGCGCCTGACCCATCGATCTGGCGTCGCCGCTCCGAGACGCCCGCCCGGTCACCCCGGGCGGGCTCGTCGGTTCCCGGCGATGTCCTCTGCATGAGGCATGAGGCATGAGGCATGAGGCACGAGGCATGTGACGATGCGATCCCCGGACAACCCACGATGCCGGTGCCAAGACAGGTACGAACGCGACCGGCGACACCATCGCCTCCGGTGTCGTGAGTCCCGCGTGCGCGCGGATCTCGGCGAGTCGTTGGTGGAGATCGTCATCACCGTCGTGATCATCGGGATCACGGTGACCGCCCTCTTGTCGGGCCTCGGCAGCGCCGCTGCGGCAGGCAACGCCCACAAGGTGGGCGTGCAAGCAGACACGGCGATGCGCAACTACGCCGAGGCCGTGAAGTCCGCGGTGCGGAGATGTCGCGAAGGGCAGTCGTGGACGCCCGACTTCTCGCCACCCGCCGGCTTTCGTGTGTCGATGACGCCCGATGACCCATCGTGTCCGAGCGTGAAGGAGGCCCGTCGACTCGATCTGACCGTCGACTCGCCGACGGGGACCCAGCAGGTGTTGACCATCGTGGTGAGAACACCGTGACGTGGGCCCTCGACGACCGGCGGCGGCGCGAACGCGACGACGCGAGAGACAGCGGAGCGTCGCTGATCATGGCGATCGGGTTCATGGTGCTGATCGGCGCGATCGCGGCGGGGCTGTCGACCCTGGTGATGTCGAGCAACTTCAATCGGGTGACGCTCGACATCGTTCGCGACCGCCAGTACGCCGCCGACGGAGCGATCGAAGAAGCGATCACGGCCGTCCGGATGCTGGATCGCTCCGGCAAGGGCTCGTGCGAGGTGGCGGCAGGGAGCAGCACATCGGAGCTGAACGAGCTTCGGATCAGAGTCGACTGGGAGAACGTGTGCGGTGTGGTTCGCACGGCTGCAGGCGATCTGGTGGCCCAACGCAACGTCGTCTTCTCGGCATGTCAGGACACGGGAGACGTGTGTCAGGACGAAGAGGTGATCGTTCGAGCGCAGGTGAACTTCGAGCAAGCCGAAACCGGCGAAGTCACCCGTACGTGGGTTCAGTCGTGGAGCGTGCTGTAGCGAGAACGCTCAGTCGCGGACCGGGCCGGACAGAGGCCTGGCCGGCAGGGCGGGTGGCCGCGCCTTC
>JAYSLK010000100.1:0-1678 GCA_043725585.1 Actinomycetota bacterium | reverse complement strand
GACCGGCGGGATGCGCGACCAGAACGGATGGACGGGGCGGTGAGCGTTGCGGTCGCGCCCACCGTTCTGGTCGCGAATCGTGGTGGAATGTCGAACGATGCGCGACCAGAACGGCGGGCTGACGGGAACCCGACGGACGTCGCCGTCGTCGAAGAGTCATGTGCGCCCGTGATCGTGATGCTTGGACGCCCGAGGTGAGGCGCGTCCCTTGCTCTGCCCAGCAGGCCGTTGCGCTGTTTGTCGTCGTCGTGTTCTCGGCTGCAGCGTGTTCGCCCACCCGCGATGAAGGCGTGACCACGCCCACGTCGGCTGCCACCTCGACGACGGAACAGCCCGGCACCGTGCCACCGGTGCCTGTCACCACCGGCCTGCCGACCTCGACGACGGTGCCATCGAACACCGTGCCTCCGCAGGTTCCGGTGCCGCGCTTCGTGGACGAGGCAGGCTTCGACGACCGGTCGGTTCCGTCGGTCGACACGATCGATCAGTTGATGGCGCTGGCCCGCACCGGCGTCGGCGGCCAGTCGGCGATCAAGTTCGTGCTTCCCGCGTTCGACCGTCCGATCGATGCTCCGGACCTCGCACGGGCGCATCTCATGGACAGCAACTTCTACGGATTGCACGACGAGTGGTACATGTTCCGGCTGCTGAACGGCCAGCCCGTCCCCGGCGACACCGCCACCCCACGCATCGGCCGGGAGTTCACGTCGATCCCGGAGATCTACGCCTGGGCTGCTGCTCTCGCTCCGTCGGAACGGCCGCCCTGGCTGCGATTCGTCGACGATCGCCTGTACGCCTCGGCGTTCTACGACCTCGTCCTGCACAGCGACCCCCGGTCGATGGGGGTGGGCACGATCGTGCGGTTCGCCGATGTGGCCGGCGGGCCCGATCACTGGCTGATCGAACTCGAGTATTCCGACGAGGTGACGCCGGCGATGGTCGCACGCTTCTTCGAACGGATCACCCCGGTGTTGCCGGCGGAGGTGGGGAGCAACCTGGAATGGGTGGTCCGCTCGCCCCAGCACGACGAGGTCGCCCGGGAGATGGAGCGCCTGCAGTTGCCGTTCTCCGACCGGGTCGTTCGCTGGAGCGATCTCGTGCCGGAGGGGACGGTGGATGTGTACAGCGAGGGCGTCGCCGCCGGCCGACTGCTCTACGTGGGAGACGATGGCGCCGAACTCGGCAACGCGACGGCTGGCGACATCATCGTCACCGAGCGGGTGCCCGACTGGCTTCCGCAAGCTGCGGCGCTGATCACAGGCGATCCCCAGACCCCGCTCGCGCACGTGAACCTGTTGGCACGGAACCGGGGCATCCCGAACGCATCGCAGGTGGGTGTGGTGAACGATGCCGGACTTCGTCAGGCGGCGCGGGTGCGGGCCCACGCCATCGTGATCGCTCGCGGCGAGACCTTGCAGGTGGCGCTCATCTCCCGCCAGCAGTACTCGGCGTGGGTCGCGGCGCGGCAACCTGATCCGGTAGCGCTCCCGGCCGTCGACGTGTCGTCCCTGCCGTACGTCGTGAGCCTCACTGAACTCGTCGGTCGACTGTCACCCGGCGGGCTCCGCGAGGCCGAGGTGGATGAGTGGCGACCGCTGATCGGCGGCAAGTCGGCGGGGTTCTTGTCGTTGCTGTCGACACCGGGACTGTCACCACCGCCCGATCCCCTGGCGATCAC
>JAYSLK010000099.1:0-2704 GCA_043725585.1 Actinomycetota bacterium | reverse complement strand
ACATGATCACGCCGTCGATGGCCAACGTGGCATGGAACGCCTCGGCGACGCTGACCGCGTCTTGGCCGGTCATCGCATCGATGACGAGGAAGGTGTAGTTGGGTTGGATGTTGGCCGAGATCTGTCTGACCTGCTCCATCATCTCGGCGTCGATGGCCAAGCGACCGGCGGTGTCGACGATGAGCACGTCCTTGCCCAGGCGACGGGCTTCGGCAAGACCACGGGTCGCGGTCGTGACCGGGTCGCCGGGTTCACTGAAGACCGGGACGTCGATCTGTCGCCCCAACGTGCGCAACTGCTCGACCGCGGCCGGACGCTGCAGGTCGGCACCCACCAGCAGCGGCTGGCGACCCTGGCTCTTGAACCAACGGGCGAGCTTGGCCGAGTTGGTGGTCTTGCCGGAACCTTGCAGACCAGCCATCAGCACCACCGTGGGCGGGCGTGATGCGTACGTGATCTTCAGGGTCTCGCCGCCGAGCATCGCCGTGAGCTCGGCATTGACGATCTTGACGATCTGTTGGCTGGGGTCGAGCGCCTGGCTGAGGGAGACACCGACAGCCTGCTCGCGGATGCGGGCGACCACATTGCGCACGACGCCGACATTGACGTCTGCCTCGAGCAGCGCTGCGCGGATCTCTTTCAGGACCTCGTCGACATCGGCCTCGGTGAGGCGCCCCTTGCCGCGGATCTTCTTGATGACGCCTTCGAGGCGTGTGGACAGCGAATCGAACATGCGCTGTCCAGGCTACCGGCCACCCCCAACCCCACATCGCGATGAGAGATGAGTGGCGGTGCCGCACTCATCTCTCATTGCGTTGGTGGTGGGTTGGAGTTCAGCCGATCGAGAGCACCTCGGTGATCACACCGGCTTCGATCGACACGTTGATCCGGTTCTCGCGGAAGTCCCAGGTGACGGGCAGATCGACGCCGTCTTCGCGAGCGACACGGACCTCCCACCCAGGCTCGGCCGCGGCCGCGGCCGAGGTCGCCTCGTCGACCGACAGGCCGACGACGTCGATCGGAGCTGCGGGAGCGGGCTCGACGACTGCGGTGCCGGGCTCGGCGGTCTCGACCGGCATCGGCTCGGGCAGGGGTACCGGGTCGACCAGCACCTGCGGCTCGGCCTGCTGGAGGTACTGGTCCTCGACGGCGAGCACGCTGGCCAGCAGACCCTCCGCTCCAGCGAAGGAGTAGCCGGGCAGCAACCACACGGTGCCGTCGGCAGCCCACACCTGCTCGAGCGAACCGGTCACGGTGGTCAGGGTCATCACCATCGGCTCGACATCGATCGGCGCCTCGCCGATCGGCAGACACGAGACGGCGGGGTCGCTGCAATCGAGTGGTGCGCCGCCGATGGGCACCTCGTCGGGAACCACGGCCGGGTCGACTGCCGGCTCGGTCGCCGGCTCGGTCGCGACGTCGGTGGTGACCGGCGCCTCCGTGGTCAGCCCGATGCCGGCGGGCTCTGCAACGGCATCCGAGGTCGCTTCGACTGCGAAGCCGGCATCGCGAACCGCCGGGCCATAGCCGGTCATCCACGAGTTCGCCTGGTCGTTGAGGCGCTGGATCGCAGCTTCGACGCCGATGCGGGGGTAGTCGGCGCCCCGCTGCGGCGCGGCCAGGAAGCCACCGGCCCACGTGACCGAACCCTGTTCGCCGTATCCGATGTTGAACGACAGGTTGGTGCGAACACCGTCGAGGACGAGGAACGACGTGGTGCTGGCGCCCCACTCGTCGGCGTAGGTCTCGAGCTCGTAGCCGGCAGGATCTCCGCCCAGCGTCGACAGCATCTCGCGCGCCGAGGCCTCTGCGTCGGCCTTGCTGGGCACGCCCACCGGCGGCTGGGGCTCTTCGCACACCGGCTGTTCCGCCGTGGTGGGGTCGCCGGCTGGATCGCCGGCTGGGTAGTACGCACAGTCGACTGCGATGGACGCATCGGTCTGCCAGGCGGGGCTGTACCACCAACTCTGCATCGCGTCGCCGGCGATGGTGATCGAGGGTGCCGAGCCGTCGTTCGGGCCGACCGTCCAACCGCCTCCCATGTCTGCGGCGACGGCGACCGGTTCGCCGGACACGCCGAACGCCGCTGCCAGTTGCTGGGCCTGCTCGGCGGTCGGCGCCACGCCTGGGGCGAAGTACCACGAGGCGGCAGGTGACGTGAGGTCGGGGGTGGTGCCGGTCCACTCGTACGAGTACGGCATCGCCATCATCTTGGAGGATTCCGTGGTCACGTCGGCCGCCATCGGCGCGCCGCCGGCGGGGCCGAATGCGGATCCGGCGATCTGGATCACCGCAGGAGCCGGCAACGCCGAGCCGGCACTGGAGCCGTTGGAGTCAGCCGATCCGCAGGCCGTGAGGCCGAGGATGACCACCGCGCCGACGAGGGCAGCACGGCGGGAGCGAATGCGCAGCGATCCACGAGCCGATGCGGGGCGTGAACGTCGGTTGGTGCGGGGTTGGGGAGTCATGTTCATTGGACGTCGCTCTCGATCCGATCGGTTCCCGATGGTCTCAACTTTTCGTTGGGATGCCATCTTGATCATCGGCGGATCAGGAGAGGCGGATGAGTCCGAGCTGGATCAGGACTCGGCAAAGAGCGCGTCGATGAACTGGCCCGGCACGAACGGCACCAGGTCGCCGATCGCCTCGCCCAACCCGACGAGCTTCACCGGGATGCCGAGCTCGGTCTCGATCGCGAACACGA
>JAYSLK010000098.1:0-6553 GCA_043725585.1 Actinomycetota bacterium | reverse complement strand
AGAGCTCGAAGTGCATCGCCTCGCTGAGGGCTTCGACCGCGTGTTTGCTTGCCGCGTAGATCCCGCTGTACGGCGCGCCCACCAGACCTGCGATCGAGCCGACGTTCACGATCACGCCACCGCCCTGGGCCAGCATGGGCGGCACGACGGCGCGAGCCACGCGCACCACCCCGGTCACGTTGGTGTCGAGCTGGCGGGTCACCTCGTCGTCGCTCAACTGGTGCACCGGCCCGAACACCTCGATGCCGGCGTTGTTGACGACGATGTCGATCGAACCCATCGTCGCGACCGCTTCGGCGACAGCACGGTCGACGCTGTCCGTCGATGTCACGTCGAGCGCGATCTGGTGGATCTCCGCGCGCGCGTTCAGCGCTTCGGACTTGCCGGGCGAGCGCATCGTGGCGACCACGGTGTGGCCGCTGTCGGCGAAGGTGAGGGCGGCGAGCTCGCCGAAGCCAGTGCTGCACCCGGTGATGAGGACGTTGGACATGTTGACGCTCCGGGGTGTGGGAAAGGGCCGACCAGCGGAGAGCCGAACGGCGAAAACGCGATCAACCGACCAGCGGACCGCTGAAGGAGATCTGGTACTTCGTGATCGTGCCGCGGCCGACGACGAACGCACCGGCCACCGCTTGGAACTCGGCCATGTGCGGAGCAGCGAAGTGGGCGTCGAGTGCCGCCTGGTCGTCCCACTCCTCGAAGATGCACACCTTGGAGGGGTCGTCGAGCGCAGAGGAGAACTGATAGGCGCGACACCCAGGTCCCTGGAGCGTGGCTGTCATCATCTCGGTGCCGGCGGTGAGCGCGGCGTCACGCATGTCGGGGTTGATGGTGAGCGATCCGGCGATGACGATCATCGGGCCACACTACCAGATAGGTGACGCAGCGTCAGTTATCGAGGACCAGTGCTACGTTCGGGCACCGTGCACGCCGACGAGCCCCGCTGGATCGAACGCCAACTGCTCGACCCGCGTGCCCAGAGCGCCGCCGAACGTCGGCAGCTCCTCGCGTGGATGACCGAGCAGGGCATCTCGCTCGACGAGATGACCAACGCCCACGCGCAGGGCCAACTCACCGCCCTGGCAGGTGATCTCGCCCTCCGGCCCGGCGTTCGCATGACACCGAGCCAGCTCGCGCTCCAACTGCGCGTCGACCTCGAACTGATCCACGACGTGCGCCGCGCATCAGGCTTCCCGCCGTTGAGAGATGACGAGCCGGGGCTGACCGACGACGACGTGCGCATGTTCGAACTGTTCGAACTCGCCAGCGGGTTCTTCGATCGAGACGAGGTGCTGCGTCTCGCGACGGTGATGGGCTCGTCGATCCGCCGCATCGCGGACGCGGCGGGAGAAATGTTCCTCCGCGACGTGGAGGGGCCGATGAAGGCCGATTCGCCGGTCGGGGAGATCGAGATGGCCAAGGCGAACCTTGCCGCTATCGGGCTGGCACGAGCGGCGACCGGCGTGTTCGCTCCGATGTTCCTCAGTCACCTCGAGGTGTCCACGCAACGAGCGCGAGCTGCCCGCCAGGACAGCGAGGACTACGACACCGTCCCCTTGGCGATCGGGTTCGTCGACCTCACCGGCTTCACACAGCGATCGAGCACGCTCACGCCGCGAGAACTGCACGACCTGGTGGTCGACTTCGAGATGCGCGCGACCGGCATCGTAGGCGACCACGACGGCCGGGTGGTGAAGCTGATCGGGGACGAAGTGATGTTCTCCGCGGTCGACGCCGCTGCCGCGTGCACGATCGCGCTCGCCCTGATCGCATCAGCGCCGAACGGTACGCAGGCTCGTGGCGGCCTGGCGTTCGGCGACGTCGTGGCCAGCGGCGGAGACGTCTTCGGGCCGGTCGTCAACCTGGCCTCGCGCATCGCCGACATCGCCATCCCGAGCGAGGTGCTCGTGAACGACACGATGGTCGAACGGGTGCCGACGGCCTCGTTCGAACCCGCCGGGCGCCGAAGCCTGAAAGGCTTCAGCGACCCGGTGCGGGTGTGGGCGTTGGTCGGCTGACGCCGATCAGGCCCCGATCAGGCCCCGATCAGATCCCGATCAGGCCCCGATCAGATCCCGGTCAGGTCCGGATCGGGGAATCAGACGCCGTCGACGATCTCGCGCAACGTCTCGATCTGCCGGACAGCGTCGGGGCCGACCGGGTTCACCGACAACACGGTCACGCCGGCCTCCTTGAACGCGCCGACCCGCTCTTTGACGTAGCTCTTGGGCCCGACGAGGTTCGCCAGCTCCAACCACTCTCCGGGCAACGCGGCCGCAGCCTCTTCCTTCTTGCCTTCCAGGTACAGGTCCTGCACATCGACGGCTTCCTTCTCGTAGCCGTAGGCGCGAGCGATGTCGTTGTAGAAGTTCTTGCCCCGTGCGCCCATGCCGCCCACGTACAGCGCCATGCTCGGGCGGCCATAGTCGAGGATCTTGGTGCGCGCGTCTCCCACCAGGTCCTCGCCGATCGCGAGCATGCCACCGGCAGAGATGTCGAGTTGCTTGCGGCTCGGGTCGCGCTTGGCGAGGCCGGCCTTCAGCTGCGGGCCCCACACGTTGTGGTACTTCTCCGGGATGAACATGATCGGCAGCCAGCCGTCGGCGATCTCGGCGGTGGCCTCGACACTGCGATCCTTGAGGCTGGCCCACCAGATCGGGATGTCGCTGCGCAGCGGGTGGTTGATGATCTTGAGCGGCTTGCCGAGCCCGGTGCCCTGTCCTTCGGGCAGAGGGGCCTGGAACGTGATGCCCTGGTAGTCGAACTTCTGCTCGCGCTTCCAGATCATGCGGCACGCCTCGATGTACTCCTTGGTGCGCTGCATGGGCTTGTCGTAGGGCACGCCGTGGAAGCCCTCGATCACCTGCGGGCCGCTGGCGCCGAGACCCAGGATGAACCGGCCATCGCTCACGTAGTCGCAGCCTGCGGCCGTCATCGCCATCAGCGCGGCGGTTCGGCTGTACACGTTGACGATGCCCGTCCCGATCTCGACCCGCTCGGTCTTGGCGGCGAGATACCCCACCTGGCTGATCGCATCGAAGCTGTACGCCTCGGCGATCCACACCTGATCGAGGCCGGCCTTCTCCAGTTCGACAACGCGCTGCACGGCCTCCTTGAATCCGCCGGCATAGTTGATCATCATCGAGAGCTTCATTAGTCGTCCCCTTGGTGCACATCTGAGCGCCTGACGTGGGATCGGCGCGGTTGCGATCCGACGATACGCGACCGAGGTGGAGGTTTCCGGATCGAAGGCCCCACCGGTCGACCGGTGGCACGTGCTTGACACCCTCGATCGGTCGCGTGCGCGGGCCTGGAAGCCATCGCAGGCCCGCTGCTCGTGCTGGTCGGATTCGCCTCGGTGTTCATGGTGGCCGCGTCGCGGGCACTGCATCGCAGCTTGACCCGGGGCTGAACGCCTGCGCCCGGCAGTGCCTACGCTGTCAGGGTGACCACCGAAGAAGCGCCCTACGCGCAGAACGCTCCGTCTGACGAGTCGCTGAAGCGCGTGCGCATCCGCCACTTCTTGCGAGCGAAGCAGCAAGGCATCAAGATCACCGGTCTCACGAGCTACGACTACCTGTCGGCGTCGATCTTCGACCGTGCCGGTATCGATTTCCTGCTCGTCGGCGACAGCGCCGGAAACGCGGTCTTCGGTTACGACACGACGCTGCCGGTCACCAACGACGAGCTGATCCCGCTCTGCCGCGCCGTGGTGCGCGCCGTGAAGCGCGCCCTGGTGGTGGCGGACATGCCGTTCGGTTCGTACGAGGTGGGCCCCGACGAGGCGCTGCACACGGCGATCCGGTTCATGAAGGAGACCGGAGCCCACGCGGTGAAGCTGGAGGGCGGGGTGCGCAGCGCCAAGCAGATCGAGGCGATCGTACGCGCCGGCATTCCGGTGATGGCCCACATCGGGTTCACACCGCAGAGCGAACACGGCTTGGGCGGCCACCTCATCCAAGGTCGCGGCGAGGGTGCGTCGGCGCTCCTCGAGGACGCCCGCGCGGTCGAGGAAGCCGGGGCCTTCGCGGTCGTCCTCGAGATGGTGCCGTCGGCCACAGCGGCGCAGGTGACCGAAGTACTGAGCATCCCCACCATCAGCGTGGGCGCCGGGCCGCACTGCGACGGTCAGTTGATGGTGTGGACCGATTGGGCCGGATTCACCACTGGCCGCATCCCTCGTTTCGTCAAGCAGTACGCCAAGATCGCCGACGTCCTGTTCGAGGCCGCCGTTGCGTACCGCGAGGACGTGGAATCGTCGGTGTACCCGTCGCCCGAGCACGAATACGAGTGACGCTCCTACGCCAGTGGTCAGAGGTTGGGTGCGTCAGTGGTGAGAGGTTGGGTGCGTCAGCGGTCAGCGTTGCGATGCCCCGGGGAACGGGAGGTCGCACACCGTGGCCCGCCGCATGTCGTCGCCGACCTGGATCGACACGACGGTGTCGGTCGCTCCGTGCGAGACGGCGAGCATCCCGATCGCCACGTTGGTGTCCAGCCGAGGGGACCAGACCGCAGACGTCACCTGACCGATGCGGGATCCCTCGCCGTCGATGACCAGCCAGGGGCCGCGGTTCGGCGGCACGCGATCGCCATCGATCGTCAGCCCGCGGATGCGGCGCGTGACACCGGTGTCGCGCTGACGCCGTAGCGCGTCGAGACCGATCGCGTCGATGGGAGCGTCGAGCGCGCAGAAGCGGTCGAACCCGGCTTCGAGCGCAGTGTCGTCACGGGTGACATCGGTGCCATAGGTGAGCAGGCCGGCCTCGATCCGCTCGATCAGGTTCGGGCAGCCCGGGCCGATCCCGTCATCGGATCCGACTTCCATCAACCGGTCGTAGAGCCGTTGGCCCACGTCGGCGTCGTCGACGTAGACCTCGAAGCCACCCTGGGCACTCCATCCGCTCCGGGCGACCACCATCTCGCGTCCCTCGAACGCCAGTGGTGCGAATCGGAAGAACCGGATCGCTCGCACCGCCTCGCCGAACACCTTTGCCATCACGTCCTCGGCTCGCACTCCCTGCACCGCGAGCGGCCACACGTCGGGCTCACGCACGACGACATCGAGGCCCATGCCGAGAGCGAGCCCGCTGGCCCACAGCACGACGTCGGAGTCGGACACCGAGAACCACCAGTGCTGTTCGCCCACGTGGAGCACCACGGGATCGTTGATCAGGCAGCCGGCCTGGTCGAGCACCGGTGCGTAGCCGCATCGTCCGATCACCATCTCGCGCAGATCGCGCACGGTGAGCAGTTGCGCCAGCCGATCGGCGTCGGGCCCGACGATCTCGACCTGACGCTCACAGCTGACATCCCACACCTGCACCGAGCGACGGAGATGTTCGTAGTCGTCTTCGACACCGCGGAACTGGGTGGGCAGCAGCATGTGGTTGTAGACGGTGTACGACAGCACGCCGGCCGCCTCGACGCGCGACGACCAGGGTGTCGATCGAAGACGGCGGGTGATCGCGAGAGTCGGCGCCATCACGGGCCTTCCCACCGGATCTGACAGATCTCCGCGCTCCGCCCCTCGAAGTTCCACACGCGACCGAACGCCCTGACCCGGCCGGTCACCGCTTCGGCGACCGTCACCTCGGGACCCATCCAGTACTGGGTGTTCACCACGCTCACCTCTTCACCCTCCCGCGCGCCACCGATGGGCGAGACCCGGCCCTGGATGAACTTCCCCACCGACAACGTGCGGTCGTTGCCGTCGCGTTCGAATCGCACCGGCGCCTTCTCGGCACCGAGGTACTCGCCGACGAGCATGTTGAACAGACCGGTGCTCCCCCGCCGCTGCCCACGAAAGATCGACTCCAAGGCTGCGAACTGAGCTTCGTCTGCTCGGTCGTCGATCCAGAGCGCGAGCGACCAGTTGCCCCGCTCCATCTTGCCGGGAATGTCCAGCAGCATCGCCACGTCGAGACCCGACAGGTCGACGTCACCCGAGTGGCCGGTCGTGATGTGCACGCCCGACCACGCCTGGCAGTAGCCCTCGGTGGGCGGGTGCTTGCCGAGGGAGATCACACAGGGGCAGAAAACCGTGCAGTTGCAGTTGAGGATCAGCTCACCCTCGATGGACCACGGTTCCTTGGTTGCACTCATGCCGGCACCTCTCCTTGTCTCGATGTTCTGTTCGAAGTTCTGTTCGATGTTCTGTTCTGTTCGGCTCGTTCGTCTGCTCGACTTCGGTCGCTCGGGTTGTGGCAGTCAGCGCAACCAGCCCGCGACCATCGCGACCGAGCCAACGATCAACAGCGCGCCGATCGGCACGCGCGCCCGCTGTCCGACAGCAGGCAACTTCTCCACCACCATCAACACGGTCGCGACCACCATGAACCACAGCGAGTGGATGCCTCCGACGAAGGCGAGCGCCATCAGCGCCCAACAGCAGCCGATGCAGGTGATTGCGTGACGTGCACCCATGCGCACCCCACCCAGTGCGCCGTCACGCCAGTGCACCAAGAAGAACGTCATCGGACGGGTGCAGCCGGTGAGGCAGGCCTGCTTCCACACCGTGAACTGATAGATCCCTGCCACCATCAACACTGCGGCC
>JAYSLK010000097.1:0-1925 GCA_043725585.1 Actinomycetota bacterium | reverse complement strand
GTCACCATGGGCAGCTATGGCATCGGCGTGTCGCGCGCCGTGGGCGTGATCGCCGAGATGAACTGCGACGACAAAGGCATCATCTGGCCGCGTGAGGTGTCGCCCGCCGACGTGCACATCGTGGCAACGGGCAAGGCCGACGACCCCCAACTCCCGGCCGCCGAGGCGCTCGCTGCCGAATGCGAGGCGGCCGGTCTCCGGGTATTGCTCGACGACCGGGTCGGCGTATCACCCGGCGTGAAGTTCAACGATGCCGAGTTGATCGGCGTGCCCACGATCGTCGTGGTCGGCCGCGGGTTGGCCGACGGTCTGGTCGAGCTGAAGGACCGTCGATCGGGCGAGCGCACCGACGTCGCGTTGGCCGACATCGTCGCGGTGCTGCAGTCCCAGCCCTGACCCCCACCACGTTTGGTCACGCTCGCGTCGTCTCGATGCGTTCGCGCACAAACGCGAACCTGCCACCGCCACGTTTGCTCAATTTCGCGTCGTATCGATGCGTTCGCGCACAAACGCGGCTGGCGGTCAGGTCAGCCGGGACGCAGTCGACGCGGGCGGCCGATGCGCACGTCGACCCCTGGCGACCACAGCACGACGGGTTCCCCGCTCGGCGCCGGGAGGCCTGCGGCGACCAGCATGGTCTCGTCGCACGACACCAACTCCGCGCGATGCACCGGCCACGGCTCGTGCTCCACCTCGGCCCACAACATTTGGCGGCCGAACATGGTGCCCAACGCCCAGCGGGCCGTCAGGAACACCTGCAACTCGTCGACCTCCGACGGCGGCAGTTGCGCTCCCACCCGGATCACCGTTCGGCTCTCGGCCGCACCTGGCGCACTTGGGCGCGGCCAACGACGACGCGAGATGTAGGTGATCGATTCCCGATCGCGCTCGATCGACATCCCTGCCCAGCAATACGGCAATCGATAGGTGACACGAGCGACCAGCGCGGGCAGCAACCGAGTGATGTCGAGGCTGAAGAACCACACGCCGCTCCGACCGGAGCGATCGAGGATGTAGGTGCGAACGTTCGTCTCGGGGAAGGTGGAGAGCGGACCGAGCGCGGGCGTGTGCGGCACCCGGATGCGGCGCATGTGGAACGGAATGAGTCCCACCCATGCAGAGCCGTCGAAGGTGTCGACCGTGAACCCCGGTGGCAGCAAGGCCTGGACGATCGACGGGTCGTAGCGCCAGTGGATCGACGCGAGGTCGTGCCAGCCCTGGATCATCACCGCCCGACGTACGGGAGTGGGGCATTCGGCCCCAGCGGGATGGATTTGGCGATCGATCAGCTGAACCGCACCAGGCCTTGGTCGATGACGACTCGATCGCCCACCGACGTGGTGAACACAGCCTCGCCTCCATCGGTGCGCCACGCCCTCACTGTCAGCGCATCTCCCGGCATCACCGGGGACGAGAACCGGCCTTCGATGTGGTGGAAACGGGCGACGTCGTCGCCGGCCAGCGCTCCGAGCAACGCCCGCCCGGTGAAGCCATAGGTGCACAGACCGTGCAGGATCGGTCGCTCGAAGCCACCCATTGCGGCGAACGACGGGTCGGTGTGCAGCGGATTGCGGTCGCCGGACAGGCGATAGACGAACGCTTGGTCGGGCGAGGTCTGGAGGGTCACTTCGTGGTCCGGTACCCGGTCGGTGAGCGGTTCGTTCTGTGGACCCGACGGACCGCGCTCGCCGCCCCAGCCACCTTCGCCGCGAATGAACACCGACGAACGCGTGGTCCAGAGCGGCTCTCCGCTGAGGAGCTTCACCTCGTTCTCCATCACCACGACGGCCGCCTTGCCCTTGTCGTACATCGCGACGACCTTGTCTTGCACGGTGGCTTGGGCCTCCACGGGAATCGGACGAGCGAGCGTGATCGCCTGCGATCCATGGACCAAGAGCGCGAAGTTGAACGTGCCGATCTGGCTC
>JAYSLK010000096.1:0-5069 GCA_043725585.1 Actinomycetota bacterium | reverse complement strand
GCTGGCCGCTCTTCGAACGGGAAGCCGATCGCGTACTCGTTCTGATACACCTCGACCGCCTTGTCGATCGTGTACTCGGTGGTGGCGTAGTCCTTGTAGCGACGGCGGTCGATGCTCCACAGGTCGAACTCGGGGCGACCGTCGAGGATCCACTCGGCCAACGCCTTGCCTGCCCCTCCGCCCTGGGCGATGCCGAAGCTGAAGGTGTTGCAGTGCCAGAAGTTGCGCAGGCCACGCTCGGGGCCGAGGTACGGATAACCGTCGGGTGCGTAGGGGATCGGGCCGTTCACGATGTTGGCGATGCCGGCATCGGCCAGTACCGGCACGCGCTCGCCGGCGTCGAGGATCTGCTTCTCGAGGCGTTCGATGTCGTCGGACCACAACATGTTGGCGAACTGCTCGGGGATGCCGTCGCGCCACATCGCGGTCGCCTGCCACTCGTACGGACCGAGGATGAAGCCGTTGCGTTCCTGGCGGAGGTAGTAGCTGGTGTCGGGATCGCGCAGCAGCGGCAGCGTCTCGGGGAGGGCGGCGAGAGCGGGGATCTCCTCGGTCACGAGGTACTGGTGCGACATCTGGGCGATGGGGAGATGACGGCCGATCAGCTCCATCACCTCTCCGGCGCGGTACCCGGCAGCGTTGACCACGATCTCGCAGTCGATGACGTGCTCTGCACCGTCGCTGGTGCGCGACGTGACGGTCCAGCTGTGGTTCGCGTTTTGCACCAGCCCCACCACGCGCTCGAACCGGCGGACGCGCGCGCCCCTGGCGCGTGCGGCCCGAGCGAGCGCCTGGGTCACCTGCGAGGGGTCGATGTCGCCGTCGAGCGGATCCCACAACGCTCCCACCAGGTCGTGGGTCTCGATCAACGGATAGCGATCGACGAGCTGTTGGGGTGTCAGCACGTCGTAGCCCATCCCGTTGGCGTTGGCCATCGATGTGACATGCATGAACTCGGCCATGCGCTCGCGGCTGTGGGCCAGCCGCACCGAACCGGTGACGTGGTAGCTGATCGGGAAGTCGGGGTCGGCCGCGAGCGCTCGATAGAGCTGAGCCGAGTACGCCTGCACCTTCATCACGCTCCAGCTCGTCGAGTAAGTGGGCACGTTGCCTGCGGCATGCCACGTGGAGCCCGACGTCAGCTCGTCGCGCTCGAGCAGGAGCACATCGGTGCAGCCCATCTCGGCCAGGTGGTACAACGTGGCGCACCCCGCGATGCCACCGCCGATGATGACGATCCGTGCCTGCTCGCTCATATGGTCCCCTCGATCGTGTCTGCCCAAGCGCTGTGCAATAATACGCAGAATTTCACTGCGGCTCCGCCCCCAGCGGAGCACCTTTCTGGAGCGCACATGGCCGATCTGCCCAGCAACGCACGAGTCGTCATCGTCGGCGGCGGCATCGTCGGCGCCAGCGTGGCGTATCACCTCGCCGAGCGCGGCGTCACCGATGTCGTGCTGCTCGAGCGCAAGCAACTCACATGCGGCACCACGTGGCATGCGGCCGGCCTGGTGGGGCAACTGCGCGCGACGCTCAACCTCACGCGGCTGGCGCAGTACACCACGAACCTGTTCGCCACGCTCGAGGCCCAGACCGGCCAGGCCACCGGCTTCCAGCAACGAGGGTCGGTGGCCGTCGCGACGAACCTCGAGCGCTTCGAAGAGCTCAAGCGTGGTGCGTCGATGGCCCGTTGCTTCGGCCTGCCGGTCAACATCATCACGCCGGGCGACGTGAAGGAGATGCTGCCGCTCGCCAACGTCGACGACGTGGTTGGCGCAGTGCACCTGCCGGGCGACGGTGTGACCAATCCGATCGACACCACCATGGCGCTGGTCAAGGGAGCGCGCAGCAAGGGCGTCCGCATCGTCGAGCACGCGCGCGTCGACCGCATCGTGGTGGAGAACGGCCGTGCCGTGGGCGTGGAGTACACCATCGATGGTCAGGTGGCTCAGATCCGCGCCGATGCCGTGGTGAACGCAGCGGGCATGTGGGCCCGCGACCTCGGCGATGCGATCGGTGTGACGGTGCCGCTGCACGCGGCCGAGCACTTCTACATCGTGACCGAAGCGGTCGAGGGCATCTCTCCCACGATGCCGGTGCTGCGCGACCAGGACGGCTGTGGGTACTTCAAGGAGGATGCCGGCAAGTTGCTCGTCGGCTGGTTCGAGCCGGTCGCCAAGCCGTGGGGCATGCGCGGCATCCCCGACGAGTTCTGTTTCGACTCGCTGCCGGAGGACTTCGAACACATCGCGCCGTTGGTCGAAGCGGCCACCAAGCGGATGCCGTTGCTGGCCGAGACCGGCATCCGGCTGTTCTTCAACGGACCCGAAGCGTTCACGCCCGACGACCGCTACCTGCTGGGTGAGACGCCCGAGGTCGCTGGGCTCTACCTCGCGTGCGGATTCAACTCGATCGGCATCCAGAGCTCCGGCGGCGCCGGAAAGGTGCTGGCCGACTGGATCATCGACGGCCATCCGCCGATGGACCTGTGGGACGTCGACGCCCGACGGGTGATGCCCTTCCAGCGCAACCGTCAGTACCTCCACGACCGCACGGTCGAGTCGCTCGGGCTGTTGTACGCGATGCATTGGCCGTTCCGTCAGCCGGACACGGCCCGCGGTGTGCGCACCAGCACGCTCCACGACCGCCTGGCCGCCGCCGGTGCGTGCTTCGGTGAGACGGCGGGTTGGGAACGCGCCAACTGGTTTGCGCCTCCCGGTGTAGACCCGGTGTACGAGTACTCGTACGGCCGCCAGAACTGGTTCGAGCACTCTGGCGCCGAGCACGCGGCGGTGCGCGAGGGCGTGGCCGTGTTCGACCAGTCGTCGTTCGGCAAGTACCTCGTGCAAGGCGCCGATTCGTGCGTGGTGCTGAATCGCATCTGCGCCAACGACGTCGATGTGGCCGTCGGCAAGCTCGTGTACACGCAGTGGCTCAACGATCGCGGCGGCATCGAGGCAGACCTCACCGTCACTCGCGAGGCAGCCGATCGATACCTCGTCGTCACGGCTGCAGCCACCCAGGTCCGCGATCTGGCCTGGCTCACCCAGCACGTGCCGCCCGATGCCCGCGCGATCGTCACCGACATCACGTCGGCTCACGCCGTGCTGAGCGTGATGGGGCCTCGGTCGCGCGAGCTGCTGTCCACGCTCACGCCGGCCGATCTGTCGAACGACGCGTTCCCGTTCGGCACGTCGCAGATCATCGACCTCGGCTACGCCCGGGTGCGCGCCAGCCGGGTCACCTTCGTCGGCGAGCTCGGCTGGGAGCTGTACATCCCCACCGAATTCGCTCAGGGCGTGTACGACTCGCTCGTCGCAAAGGGCGCAGCGTTCGGGTTGCGCCATGCCGGATATCACGCTCTGAACTCGTTGCGGATGGAGAAGGGCTACCGCCACTGGGGCCACGACATCTCGCCCGACGAGTCCCCGCTCGAGGCCGGCCTGGGGTTCTGCGTGGCGTGGGACAAGCCGGGCGGCTTCATCGGCCGCGAGGCGCTGCTCGACCAGCGTGAGCACGGTCTGCACCAGCGCCTGGCCCAGTTCCGTCTCGTCGATCCGCAGCCATTGCTCTACCACAACGAACCCGTGTTCCGAGATGGGGTCCTCGTCGGCCGGATCACGTCGGGCATGTTCGGCCACACGGTCGGTCGATCGATCGGCATGGCCTACGTGGCGAACCTCGGCGGTGAGGCGACTCGCGAGCACGTGCTCGCCGGCAGCTACGAGATCGAGGTGGCGGGGGAGCGATTCGCCGCCGAGGTGTCGCTCGCACCGTGGTACGACCCCACCAGCGCCCGGGTCAGGGCCTGAGCATGCCAACATCAGGCCATGGCGATCAGAGCGGTCAGCGCATCACGAGAAGCGACCACGGGCGGTGGTGGCGACGCCTACGACGAGGAGACGTTCATCGGTGGGCGAGTTCGCGAGCTGCGCAAGGCGCAGGGTCGCACGCTGGCCGACGTCGCGGCCGGCGTGGGCATCTCGGTCAGCTACCTCAGCCAGATCGAACGCGATGTCTCGCGCCTGCCGATCGCCGTGCTGAAGCGCATTGCCGACGAGCTCGGTGTGCACATGAACTGGTTCTTCCGCACGGGGGTGCAGGGCCCGGCCGACGAACGCGATGTGATCGTGCGTGCGTCGAACCGCCGCAACCTCACCTTCACCGGGCTCGGCATCAGCGAGGAGTTGCTCTCGCCGAACCTGGCCGGCCCGCTCGAGCTGCTCATCTCCACGATCGATCCCGGCGCCGACAGCGAGCTCTACAGCCACGACGGGGCAGAGGCCGGGCTGGTGATGCAGGGCACGATGCAGCTGTGGGTGGGGGACCGTCATTTCGAGCTGGCCGTGGGAGACAGCTTCGCCTTTCCCAGCACTGAGCAGCATCGCTGCGCCAACCACGGCAACACGCCCGTGAAGGTGCTGTGGGTCATCACACCACCGCACTACTAGTCCACTGCACAGCCAGTCCACTGCACAGCCAGTCCATCGCACTGATAGTCCACGACGAGAACGTCACCTTGGGGGAACGAATCCATGAACGACACCAGAAACGCCGGCCGCCGCGGTGGCCGCGAGGCACGGCGTGCGCTGCGCGCCGCACCACTTGCCGACGACATCCGGCCGGTCAATCCGGGCATGACCTCCGGTCGGTACCACGCGCTGACCGACGCCGAGGTGCAGAAGGTCCATCTGGCGGCGCTCGACGTGCTCGAACAGATCGGCCTCGCCGATGCGATCCCGTCGTGTCTCGAACTGCTCCAGCCGCTGGGCTGCACGGTCGACGAGCGCGGCCGGTTGCGCTTTCCCCGTGCACTGGTGGAAGACACCCTCGCCATCGCCGGACGTAACTTCGTGCTACACGGCCAGGATCCGCGCCACGACATGGAGCCGTGGGGGAAGCGCGTCTACTTCGGTACGGCGGGGGCTGCGGTGTACATCGTCAATGCCGAGACGGGTGAGTACCGCGAGTCCACGTCGCAGGACGCCTACGACATCGCCCGTCTGGTCGACACGATGGAGCACATCCACTTCTACCAGCGGTCGGTGGTTCCTCGCGACCTGCCCGAT
>JAYSLK010000095.1:0-2797 GCA_043725585.1 Actinomycetota bacterium | reverse complement strand
TGGAAGCCCGATGGCCATCTCCTTCACTCGACCAGACCCGTCGGCGCCGAGCTCGGTGGCGTCAGCGTCGTTCACGACGGCACGCAAGGGCTTCGAGACGAACGAGGTGCGTGAGTTCTTGCGCATGGTCGCGGCCGAGATGGCGCGTCTGCAAGAGCGCGAACGATTCCTCGAGCGCGAGCTCCGCACCGCTCAACGAAGCACGTCCCCCACCTCGGTCGCACTCGACGAAGAGCTCGTCACGAAGATGCTGGGCGAGGAAGCCGCGCGGATCCTGTACACGGCCCGTGACGGCGCCTCGCAGATCAAGGTTCGATCCGAGGAGAACGCGGCGAGGCTGCTGCGCGAGGCCGCCGACGAGGCGCAACGAGTGCGCGAGACCGCGGAGATCGAGGCCGCTCGCCGGCGCACCGACGCTACCGCCGACGCCGAGTCAGAGCTGGAGATGGCCAAGCAGCAAGGCCGCGAGATGGTGAACGAGGCGCGCGCCTACCGCGAGCGGGTTCTGAACGAACTGGCTCGCCGGCGCGAGATCGCGCGCCAGCAGATCGAGCAGCTCATCCATGGCCGCGATCGACTGTTGCAGTCGTTCGAGCGCTCGCGACTCGTGGCGGTCGACGTGATGGCGGAGCTGACCCCGTTGGGCGAGCCGAGTGAGTACGTGAACCTCTCGCCCACCACCGGGCCGGTGCCGCTGATGCTGCCGAACACGCCGCGTCCGCCTGAGCGGCAGGCCGCCCGCGTCGATCCGTTCGAAGTCGAGGCCGACCCGGATGCCACCGTGGCGCTGGCCGTCACGCCTGAACATGCCGATGGCGCGTCGGTCGAGCACGGCGATCCGTCGGTCACGATCTACGAAGATGCCGATTTCGAGGCCGACTTCGAAGCTGAACTCGAGGCTGAACTCGAGGCTGAACAGGGACCCGAGAGCGGCGCCGGTTCATTGGCGATCGACGACGAGATGGCAGACGGAATCGTCGTTGTTGCCGATGACGTTGTTGCCGATGACGGTGACGGTGACGGTGACGGTGACGGTGACGGTGACGATGACGGTGACGGTGACGATGACGGTGACGACAGCGCTGAGCGGGTGGTGGTGCTCGACATCTCCCCTCACGATCCAGCTACGACCGATGACGGTGATGACCGTGAGCCCGCTCCGGTGGTGTCACTTTTCGCCACCGAGGGCGAACGTCGCAGTACGGCCGACCACGATGAGGTGGTCGAGGTGATCGATTTCGGTGCTCGCGGTGCTCGCGGTGCCGTCGAGCCCGAGAGCGATTCGAACCACGACGTCGTCGAGCCCGACGATGCCCGCTCCGGGGATCCGGCCGCACCTCACGCGCTGGCACGCACATCGGCCGACGACCTGTTTGCCCGTCTGCGGGCCGCTCGCGCCGACTCGGTCGCACAGCGCGCCGTGGCGGCCACCGAGGCACCCCCACACGCGACCCCTCCCGAAAGTGGCATCGGCGAGACGGGCGTCCGCGTCGGCACGCGAAAAGGTCGCCAGTCGACGGCTGCGACCTCGTCTCACGGTGAATCCGACGAATCGCCCGCCGTGCTCGTCGACCACGAGGTCGCCATCGGCGAAGTCTCGGTGTTCGCGAGTACCCCTGATGCACCGCGACCTGTGGTCGACGTGGTCGATTCGCCCTTTGCCCGACGGGAAGAAGCGCTCACCCCGCTGATCCTCGCCTCGGCGCGCAAGCTCAAGCGGGTGCTGGCCGACGAGCAGAACGAGGTGCTGCACGCACTGCGCCGCAAGGAGCCCGTTCGCGAGGTCGATTCGATGTTGGCGACCGAACGCGAGCAGAGCGAGCGCTACGGGTCGTCGATCGCGGCGGAACTGACCGCCGCTGCTACTGCTGGTGCTGTGTCGGTGGGCCTCGACGTCTCGGCCGCGCAACGAGCCGCCAAGAAGGCGTCGGTGATCGCACCTGCCGTTGACACGCTCGTGACCGAGGTGGTGGCACCGCTGCGCGAACGACTGGCGCGTTGTGTGAGCGATGCCGATGGTGACAACATCGAACTCGCCTCCCTGGTGCGGCTTGCGTATCGCGAATGGAAGAACCAACGAATCGACGAACATCTGGACGATGTGGCACGCATGGCGTTCGGGCGAGGCGCCTTCGTGGGCGTCGCGCCGGGCTCGCGGATCTGTTGGCTCGTCGATCCCTCGGGTCCGGCGTGTGCCGACGCCGAGGACAACGCGCTCGGCGGCGCGATCAGCGCTGGCGAGGCGTTCCCCACCGACCATCTGTGCGCCCCTGCGCACAGTGGCTGTCGGTGCATGATCGCCCCCGAAGATTGAGATGACCGCCCGTCGCTTGTCGTTGCGGGCACACCATCGGGCACACCATCGGGCACGGTGCGAGCGGCGCGGATCGCGGCCGACCCAGCCCGATGACGACAACCAACGGCCGCGACTCGGCGAGATCGACCGGGACCGATAGCCTCCGCCGTCATGCGGACACCTTCCGATCTCCCGTCCAGCGAACGTCCACCCAGACTGGGTGATCGGGGGCGTGTCGCCCTCATCGTGGTCGCGGTGGTGGTGATCGCGTTGTTGCTGTCGGCTCGGTTCCTCTCCGGCTTCTACACCGACTATCTCTGGCATGCCAGCGTCGGGCGCGGCGACGTGTTCTGGGGTGTTCTGATCAGCAAGATCACGCTGTTCGCGATGTTCGGTGGCGTGTTCATCGCTGTGGCCGTGCTCAACCTGGTGATCGCCGACCGGCTGGCACCGTTGACGTTCTCGGCCAACATGCATCCGGTGGTCGAGCGCTTCCACGAG
>JAYSLK010000094.1:0-2000 GCA_043725585.1 Actinomycetota bacterium | reverse complement strand
TCGTCCTTCACCCAGCAACCATCGAGGTGGTCGTTCACCAGGCCCATCGCCTGCATGAAGGCGTACATCGTGGTGGGACCGACGAAGCTCCAGCCGCGCCTCTTGAGGTCCTTCGACATCGCGATCGACTGCGGGCTGGTGGACGGTATGGGCATCGGCCCGTCGGTGCGCACGGGTGTGCCGACCGCATACTGCGTCACGTACCGGGCGAGGCTGCCTGCTGATTCGTGTAGCTCGATCGCCCGCCGAGCGTTGTTGATCGTGCTCTCGATCTTGCCCCGATGGCGCACGATGCCCGCGTCGCCGAGCAGTCTGACCACGTCGCCGTCGGTGTAGGAGGCGATCTTGTCGACATCGAAATCGTCGAACGCGGCGCGGAAGTTCTCGCGCTTGCGCAGGATGGTGAGCCATGACAATCCCGACTGGAACCCCTCGAGACAGAGCTTCTCGAACAGGCGAGTGTCGTCGGTGACGCGCCGACCCCATTCGTCGTCGTGGTAGCGCACGTAGAGCGGATCGGTGCCGCACCACCAGCACCGGGTGTTGCCGTCGTCGCCGACGGTGATGAAGCTGTCGGGAAGCGCCATCCGACGAGTCTGCCAGACGAGTCCCACACCGCCATCCGAGTCCCACACCCCAACCCGAGTCCCACACCCCAACCCGAGTCCCACGAGGTCGAACCGAGTGCCAGCCGCCACCCCGGGGTGGAGCGTGACACTCGGATGGGCAGCACGCGTCGTCGAGGTGAGCCTCGAGCCAACCCATCGCCGATGTGTTCACCGACCGGGCTGGTACACGCCGAACACCTCGCGCAGCGCATCGCTCACCTCGCCGAGGGTGGCGTCCGCACGGAGCGCCTCCTTCATCGGGTACAGCAGGTTCTGCGTGCCGCGGGCTGCGTCGGCCACGTCGCGCAGACGGGCTGCCACCCGTTCGGGGTCGCGGTCGGCCTTGTATGCCGCCAGCGAGGCCAGCTGGCCCGCCTCGAGCGACGGGTCTCCAGGGGCGATCTCGAACTGTGGTTCGTTGTCGACCGTGAACTTGTTGACGCCGACGATCACGCGCTCGTCGTCGTCGATCGACTTCGCGTACTCGTATGCGGCTTGCTCGATCTCGTCCTGCTGGAATCCGGCGAGGATGCCTTCGACGGCCCCACCCATCTCGTCGATCCGGGCGATGTACTCCATCGCCAATCGCTCGATCTCGTCGGTGAGGGTCTCGACGTAGTAGCTGCCGGCCAACGGGTCGGGCGTGTCGGCAATGCCACTTTCGTAGCCGATGATCTGCTGAGTGCGCAGTGCGATGCGGGCAGCTCGCTCGGTGGGCAGGCTGAGCGCTTCGTCGTAGCCGTTGGTGTGCAGGCTCTGCGTGCCGCCCATGACCGCGGCCATCGATTGCACCGCGACGCGCACGATGTTGTTCTCGGGCTGCTGCGCGGTGAGCGTGGAGCCACCGACCTGAGTGTGGAAGCGGAGCAGCTTGCTGCTCTCCTTCTTCGCCCCGTACCGCTCGGTCATGAGCTTGTACCAGATACGCCGCGAAGCCCGGAACTTCGCGACTTCCTCGAAGAAGTTGTTGTGCGCGTTCCAGAAGAAGCTGAGACGAGGGGCGAACGCATCGACGTCGAGGCCGGCGGCGATGGCTGCATCGACGTAGGCGATGCCGTTCGCGATCGTGAAGGCGATCTCCTGCACCGCGGTCGAGCCGGCCTCGCGGATGTGGTAGCCGGAGATGCTGATCGTGTTCCACTTCGGCACGTGCTGAGCGCAGTACTCGAAGATGTTGGTGATGATCCGCATCGAGGGCTTGGGCGGGTACACGTAGGTACCGCGGGCGATGTACTCCTTCAGCAGATCGTTCTGGATCGTCCCGCTGATCGCACTCGCGGGCACGCCCTGCTCTTCGGCCACCAGCTCGTACATCAGCAGCAGGATCGCCGCGGTGGAGTTGATGGTCATCGACGTCGACACCTTGTCGAGCGGGAGGCCGCCGAGCAGGAT
>JAYSLK010000093.1:0-3719 GCA_043725585.1 Actinomycetota bacterium | reverse complement strand
GCTCGTCGACTACATCCTCACGGTCTCGGTGAGCGTGGCCGGTGGGGTGCTCGCGATTCGAACGGCAACGGGGTTCGATCCCAAGTGGACCGTGCCCGTTTGTCTGCTGTGCGTGTTCGTGATGACGGTGATGAACCTGCGCGGGGTCAAGGAGTCGGGTGCCGCATTCGCCGGACCCACGTACTTCTACATCCTGATGCTCATCATCCTCATCGCCACCGGCTTGTACCGCATCTACGTACAGCACGTCGGTCCGATCCCTCCGTCGTTGCTGTCGGAGGAGGCATTCGATCGCAGCAAGGCCACCGGTACCCTCGGTCTGTTCATGCTCCTCCGGGCGTTCAGTTCCGGTGCCGTCGCGCTCTCGGGCGTCGAAGCGGTGTCGAACGGCGTGCCGGCGTTCCAGAAGCCCGAGAGCCGGAACGCGGCCACCACCCTCATGTGGATGGGCGGCATCCTCGGCACCACCTTCTTCGGTGTGTCGGTGCTGGCGTCGCACCTGAAGCCGTATCGAGGCGAGAACGACGGCAACGGGCTCGGTCTGATGGCGGAGTACCTCTACGACGGCAAGGGCGTCATGTTCTGGCTGACGATGATCGCCACCTTCATGATCCTGATCCTCGCAGCGAACACCGCATACGCAGACTTCCCCCGCCTCGCGTCGATCATCGCCAGGGACGGATTCCTGCCGAGGCAGTTCTTCAACCGCGGCGCACGGCTGGTCTTCTCGAACGGCGTGCTGTTCTTGGCCATCGTCGCCAGCGTGCTCATCGTCGCATTCAAGGGCGACATCTCCAAGCTCATCCCTTTGTACGCCTTCGGCGTCTTCACGGGCTTCACGTTGAGCCAGACCGGCATGGTCCGCCACCACCTCAAGCATCGCGACGGCAACTGGCGAGCCAGCATGGCGATCAACGGCACGGGCGCCGTCACCACGGGCCTGATCGCGGTCGTCGTGGTGGTCTCGAAGTTCACCGAGGGCGCGTACATCCCGGCGGTGTTGATCCCGATCATGGTGATGGTGTTCCGGAGCATCGGCCGTCACTACGACAAGGGCGTGGCTGCCGTCGCGGTCGCACCCGGCTACTGGCCCAAACGGGAGACGCACACGATGGTGGTGCTCGTCGGCGGGATCAACAAGGGCGTGCTCCACGGTGTGCAGTACGCCCGGTCGCTCGCACCCGACCGGATCATGGCCGTCACCGTGGCGAGTGACGACGAGGAGCGGATCTGCTTGGAACAGCAGTGGCACGACTTCGGTGTCCCGATCGAACTGCACACGGTGTACTCGCCCTATCGTGAGCTCACCCGTCCGATCCTCGAGTTCCTCGACGAGATCGACGCCCAAAACGAGGGTGACATCATCACCGTCGTCATCCCTGAGTTCGTCACGTCGTGGAGCACCCAGTGGCTCCACAACGGGAGCGCCTTCGCTCTGAAGGCCAAACTGCTGCACCGACCGCACACTGCCGTCGTCTCGGTGCCCGTGCACATGCACGACAGCGTCGTCGAGGAGGTCTGAACATGCACATGATCGTGGTGGGTTGTGGACGCGTGGGTTCCACGGTCGCTCGAGAGTTGGCCGAGGCCGGTCACGATGTCGTGGTGATCGATCGCCGCGCCGAATCGTTCCGGCGCCTGGGGAGCGACTTCGCCGGACGAACGATGACCGGCATCGGGTTCGATCGCAATGTGCTCACTGCCGCGGACATCACCGTCAACAGCGGGGTGATGGCCGTGACGAGCGGTGACAACTCGAACATCCTGATCGCACGGGTCGCCCGCGAGACCTTCGGGGTGCACCGTGTGGTGGCCAGGATCTACGACCCGAGGCGCGCGGTCGTGTACGAACGCTTGGGCATCCCCACTGTCGCGTCGGTGGCGTGGACCAGCGCTAGAGTCTTGCGATCCGTGCTCCCGCAAGGCAGCGAGGTCGAGTGGACCGACCCGTCGTCGACGTTCGCCCTGATCGAGCGGCGAGTCCCGGCTGGCGGCGCCGGCAGGTCGGTCGCCGAGCTGGACGCCGCCGGAGGGCGGGTGTGCCTGGTGAGCCGCAGCGGCCAGCCGCGGATGCCGACCGCGACGCTCCTCCTGCAGGAGGACGACCTGATTCAGATCATGGTCGCCGGCGACGGGGTCGACGCGATCGACCGCATCTTGACCGACGCACACGAAGGAGCCCACCGATGAAGGTGATCATCGCCGGCGCTGGCAGCGTGGGACGGTACATGGCCGACCAACTCGCAGGCAGTGGTCACGACGTCACGTTGCTCGACCACGACCCGAGCGTCCTCGCTCGACACGCCGCCCTCGCCGTCGACGTGCACTGGGTGATCGGCGACGGATGCGAGATCGACACGCTCGCCCGAGTTGGTGCAGCCGACGCCGATGTGATCGCGGCGGTCACGGGCGACGACGAGGACAACCTGGTGATCTCGCTGCTCGCCAAGCAAGAGTTCGGCGTTCCCCGGGTGGTCGCTCGCGTGAACAACCCGAACAACGAGTGGATGTTCAACGACATGTGGGGCGTCGACGTCTCGGTCTCGACGCCACACCTGCTCACCGGGCTCGTCGAAGAGGCGGTCAGCGTGGGGTCGTTCGTCCGCCTGCTGAACCTCGACCAGGGTCGTGCGCGGCTGGCGGAAGTGACGTTGGCGGAGGACTCTCCGGCGCTCGGCCGCGAGATCGTCCAACTTGGCCTGCCACGCGAGTCGACCATCGTCGCCGTGCTGCGCAAGTCGCAGGTGGTGGTACCCCGCGGCGACACCGTGCTGCACATCGGCGACGAGGTGATGGTCCTCGTGACCGGCGACTCCGAGGCAGACGTCCGACGCGTGCTGGTGGGCTGAGATGGCCTTGCTGCGAGGGCGACGCTCATCGTCGGCTCAGGCCTCGACCCCGACCTCGACTCTGGAGGGCGATCGGTCGACCGGCATCGACATGCTCCCGATCTCGGCGGCGACCCCCCGCCGACGGATCGCCCTCGAGGGCCAGGTCACCCGGATGCGCGCTCGACCCACGACGGGGCAGCCGTCGCTGGCGGTGACGATCTCCGACGAATCGGGTTCGGTGACTGCCGTGTGGACCGGGCGGCGCTCGATCGGTGGGATCACGCTCGGTCGGCGACTGATCATCGAAGGCGTCGCGAACCGTGTGGGCGACCGCCTCGAGTTCAGCAACCCGGCGTACACGCTGCTGCCATGACCGGGTCATCGCCTGACGTCGCCACGTGGGGCAAACTGCACCCGTGATCGTCGACTGCGGTGTGTACGTGAAGGGCGCCAGGGTCGAGCACGAGCCGTCGCTCAGCGAGATCCTGGCGTTCGCCGAATCGAAGGGCGGCTTCGTCTGGGTCGGTCTCCACGAACCCACCCACGACGAGTTCCAACGCGTGGCCGACGCGTTCCATCTGCATCCTCTGGCGGTGGAGGACTCGGTCCACGCCCATCAACGACCCAAGCTCGAGCGGTACGAGAACTCGGTGTTCGTCGTGCTCAAACCGGCCCGATACGTCGACTCCAAAGAGGTGATCGAGGTCGGTCAACTGATGGTGTTCATCGGCGAGCACTTCGTGATCACCGTGCGCCACGGCATGACTGCGGGACTTGCCGGTCTGCGCACCCAACTCGAGACCGAGGTCGACAAGCTCCGATGGGGTCCCACGTCGGTGCTGCATGCATTGGCCGACAAGGTCGTCGACGACTACGAGGACGTGATGC
>JAYSLK010000092.1:0-3649 GCA_043725585.1 Actinomycetota bacterium | reverse complement strand
CGGAAGCGCCACCTGGCTGTCTGCAGTACTCGGTCGACGTCGATGCGGAGATCGGTGACGAGGTCGTCGGTCCCGAGGCCATCTTTGCGACCGTGTTGGCCGAAGTGACGCTGTTCTGCAACGACCCGCGAACGGCTCGAGCCGCAGCCGAGGCAGTGATGAGCGCACGACCGCGCATCGAGCGCGCAGCGGGTGCCGGCTGAGGCGTGGTCGACGGTTCTCCGACGTCGGTGCCAACAGTGACGAGCCCGAGCGCACCTGCCCGTGCCGCGAGCGGGTTCGAGCACGGCGGTCGGTTCTCGACGAGCATGCAGTTCTCGCGACCGGCGCGATCGGGCTCGAGGTAGCTGATGCCGTCGACGTGGAACTCGAGGTAGTCGAAGCTTGGTTCGCCAACAAGGTGCCAGCGCGCCCTGCCAAGGACAGCGAGGCGGCGGTCCCCGAAGCTTCGATAGTCGGCGACCGGGGTCGACCACCGCTGTCGCGTGAACGTCCGTCGGCCGACGAGCGAAGCCGGTCGTCGGACACGAAGTCGACGAGCTCGTGGTCGTCGTCGAAGGTGAGCACGGCGCAGACCGTGTGGCCGGCGTTGGTGAAGGTGGCCCGTGCGTGATGATCGTCGATCGACGCGCCCACCCGAAGCCCTTGACCGCACCCATCAGGTGGACGAGGCCGTGGACGACCACGATCACGCCGACGATCCAACGAAGCAGTGTCCTCACGATGCCCCTCCTCGGGACGCGACGGAGTTCGAACGGCCAGCACGAACGACGTCACGACAGACCACCAGGCGCATCCTCGCGACCACCCCGACCAGGAGATGCGGGTCGATGCCGACGGAGCCACGGTCGCCCTGATGAGCCCGCAGGTGAGCAGCGCGGCGACAGCGGCGAACTCGGCCATACCGACATCGTCGCTACCGCGCCCACCCGGCCGGAAGTGTCGGAAGTCCCGAACCACAGGTGGCGAACGACGGACTCGGGGAAGGTTGAGATGGTGGGCGACAGCCCGTCAGTTCTCGTGAGTTCCGTCGCCCGTCTTGCGTCGTGAGCGACGTGTGACCGCAGCCATACCACGACCGAACAGGCCGAGCAGCGTGCCGAACGCGTGGGCCATTCCACGCAGAACCGCCAACATGCCACGGAAGAACCCGACCCCTGAATGTTTCTCGTCATTCATCGTCGTCGGCCCCTGTCGTCTCGAAGGTGTCGTCAGCGCGCATAGGACGATGACCGACGATGAGCATCATACGAGAGCGCCGTCGGTGTCAGCGGCGGGCAAGTGCTTCGTTCAACCCATCGACATCCTCGACGGTGACCGTCAGCGCGGAATGCCCTCTGCGCCTGAGAGGCGACGGCACCTTCTCGCGGAAGTGGATGCACACGCCAGCGTTGGCGTTCGTTCCGAACGTGAGGCCATCGTCCTTCAGTGAGCCCCTGGCGCCAGCCGCGGTCCACCAGCGGTAGTTCCGGGTGATGTGGGCACCGTCGACATTCTCCAGCGTGGTCTCGAGCTTGAGGAAGCCAAACGACGCTCGCAGCCGACCGTCATCGGTGAGAGTGACTCCGTCCTTGGCTGGCCGGAGGCCGAACACACCCCAAAACGCGACAAGCCGCTTGTCGAACGAGTATCGGTACAACGTGGTCATGGACACAGCTTCCGTTCACTGGAGGACGGTGTCAAACATCCCGAAGCAGATCTCCGCCGGCCTGGCTTCCATGAACCAGTAGCGCCGGGGTCAAGGTCGCGACCGGCGCCGGTGCAACGGAGTGGCTGGACGAACTGCCCGCCCTGGTCGGGGCAATCTCGCCACTTCGTTCCTCATGTCGTCCGCCTCGCGGGCAATCGCTCGCCTGTTTCACAGGTGGACGGGGAAGCCGAAGCGTGCGAACGCCTCGGTGTCGAGGAAGGCATGGAACTCGGCAATTCGGGCGCCGCGCAACTCCAACACTTGCAATGCCCAGGGTGCGTGTCCTCCCTCGGGGTCGACTCGGTATTGGGCGAAGGCCGGGCAACCGTTGGCCCAACCGGCGAGCAGCTTCGAGCCCTCGCATGCGGCGCCCGGTCCGGCCCACCATGCCAGCACGTCGTCGCGCCCCTGCAGCCACATGGCATACGGCGGCATGGATTGGATGACGTCGTCGTGCAGGAGCCGGCTGAGAGCGTCCATGTCGTAGCGTTGGAAGGCGTCGACGTATTGCGCGAGGAGGCGTTGCTGGGCGTCGGTCAGCGCCTCGGCGGGCGCCGGAGCGTGGGCGGAGTCGGCCATCGTTGCTCGGGCACGCTGCAACGCACTGTTGATCGACGGCGTCGATGTGTCGAGCAGTTCGGCGACCTCGGTGGCGGGCCAGCGCAACACGTCGCACAACAAGAGGGCGGCACGCTGACGCGCAGGGAGACGCTGCAGGGTCGAAACAAATGCGAGCCGGATGGTGTCGCGAGCGACGACCACCTCGGCGGGGTCACCGTGGAGATCGATGACGTGCTCATCGGCGATCGGCGTGATCCAGGTGTGCTCGGGGAGGACGTCGGACAGGTGGACGGGCTCTGGACTGCGTACGGGGCCGAGGTCCATTGGTCGGGCGCGACGCTGATGGCTGCGCCCCATGTCGATGCACACGTTCGTGGCGATGCTGAAGAGCCATGATCGGATGCTCGATCGACCCTCGAAACGGTCGGCGGCCCTCCATGCTTTGACCATCGTTTCCTGCACAGCGTCTTCGGCTTCTGCTCCCGAGCCGAGCATGCGGTAGCAGTAGCCGGTCAACGCACGCCGGTGCATCTCGATGTCCTCCGGCTGGAGCGTCTGGGCCTGGGTGCTGATCTGGATCATCGTAGATCCGTTTCGTTGAGGGCGAGGTCGGCCTGATCGTCGAGAAGCAGTGCAGTCACGCCGGCGAGGTCGAGCAGCGCCCGCAGTTCGCCGGACGCTCCTGTCAGCTGCACGGTGCAACCGAGTCGTTGAGCGACGAGCACGAGCTGGCACAGGTCGTCCACGGCTCTGAGATTCGGGGGCGGCATGACGATCGACGCCGGACTCAACCGTCGACAGCGGCCCGTACCGCGGCGATGTCGATCTTGCCCATCGTGAGCATCGCGTTGAAGGCTCGCTCGACGCGCCCTGGGTCGGGATCGCTGAGCAGCTCTGCCAACTCGTCGGGGCAGACCTGCCAAGAGAACCCGTAGCGATCCTTGAGCCAGCCACACGGGCCGGGCTCGCCGTCCTCGGTGAGCGTGTTCCAGTAGTGGTCGACTTCTGCCTGGTCGGCGCAGTCGATCAGCAGCGACACCGCCTCGGAGAAGGTGAACTGCGGGCCGCCGTTGATCGCCGTGAACGGCTTGCCGTCGAGGCTGAAATCGACCGACATGACAGTGCCGGCTTCACCCGGGCCGGCCTGGGTGTAGTGGGCGACGCGGGTGATCTCGGAGTTCGGGAACACCGAGCAGTAGTACGCGGCGGCCTCGTGGGCGTTGGTGTCGAACCACAGGTTGGTGATGAAGCGGGGCATTTCAGGTCTCCTCGAAGTCGGGGGTGGGTGGGATGTCGCCAGGTCGGTAGGTGCAGACGAGCACTCCGCTGTCGGTCGTCTGGACCGAGACGAGTTCCAGCGAACGCATCTGTCCGTCGGCGGGGAAGACGGTCTTTCCC
>JAYSLK010000091.1:0-2498 GCA_043725585.1 Actinomycetota bacterium | reverse complement strand
TTCGAACGTCACGGCCTACGACGCTTGCTACGTCGCGTTGGCGGAGACGCTCGACGTCACGCTCCTGACGGCTGATGCCAGACTGGCACAAGCGCCCGGAACCCGTTGCTCGTTCCAGCTGATCTGACAGCCGCGCCAGCGGCGCGAAGCGTGGCTCAGGCGCCGGCGACGAAGGCGACGAAGGCGACGACGATGTAGGCGGCGTGGCGGTCGAAGTTCTCGCGTCGGCGGTCGTAGATGGTGGTCGTGCGGGGACCGGCCGAGCTCGGTGCGGTCCATCCCGTGGCCCTGGCTCGGATGCACCTTCGGGCGCCGTACGTACTGGGCCGGGTTCGAGCCGATCCGACCGTCGATGTGCGCGAAGCAGTACAGGCCACACACCGTCGAGAGACGTCGATCGATCGTCGACGCAGCGAGCCCGCGATGTTCCATGTGATGGCGGAACAACTCGATGTGGGGACGGGTCGCTGCGAGGACGTAGTGCGTCCGCTGTCGCGGGCGAGGAACGCGACGGCGGCCAGTTCTGCCTCGTCGACCTCCCGCCGAACGAGTACCTGATCCAGCCCGATCCGATCCGATGACATGAGAACCTCCCGAAGGTCGTGGAAACCTTCACGGGACAACGGCTGTCAACCGGCGTTCTGGGGCAGTCACTGTCTACCGCATCGCAGGTTGACATCGCGATATCATGCATTCATGACAAAGCAGACAACTGTGCGGTTGCCCGACGACCTCGCCGACGATGCAGAGGCCGTCGCCCGAGTCCGCGGCGACAGCGTCAACCAGCTCATCATCGATGCTCTCGGCGCCGAGATCGAACGGGTTCGAGCCGACTCCGACTTCACCGCACGAGCCAAGAAGCTGCTCGAACGCGACCGGGAGATCCTCGACCGCCTCGCGAAGTGACCCGCTATCTCAGCCTTGCTGAGTTCTGGTACCTGGCGGAACACGTCACCGGCATCAACGCTGCGACCCTGATCAAGGCCAGCCGTATCGAGCTCGCCGACTCCGCACTCCACGCCCCTCAAGCGGGCTTTGCGGACCCTCACGCCGTTCACCGATGGCGAGATCGACGGTGCGGGCGGCGCGTGGCACGAGTGGACTCACGGCGGGCTTGTGGCCTTTGCCGAGGATCCGGAGCGTGCGGTGTCCGCGGTCGAACCCGAGGTCGCCGATGTCGGTCTCGCATGCTTCGCTGACCCGGAGCCCGTTGAGGCCGAGCAGTACTGCGAGCGCGGAGCGTTGGTGGCCGAGCTGTTCGGCGGTGAACAGGAAGCAGCCGAGCTCCGTGCGGTCCATTCCGTGGCCCTGGCTCGGATGGACCTTCGGGCGTCGCACGTGCTGGGCTGGGTTCAAGGTGATGCGGCCGTCGATGTGCGCGAAGCGGTACAACCCGCACACGGTCGCCAGCCGTCGGTCGATCGTCGAGGCGGCGAGCCCGCGTTGCTCCATGTGATGCCGGAACAACTCGATGTGCGGACGCGTCGCTCCCAGAACGTCGAGACCAACCGATGCGGACCAAGCGAAGAAGAAGCGAAGATCCTGGCGATACGCCTCCAGCGTGCGACCGCTGTAGCGGGCGAGAAACGCCGCCGCGGCCAACTCCGCCTCGTCCACCTCCCGCCGAACGAGTACCTGATCGAGCCCGATCTGATCCGATGACATGAGAACCTCCTGAAGGTCTTGGAACCTTCACGAGACACCGACTGTCAACCGGCGTTGGGGGCACTTGGTCGCTACCCCGGTCGGCCGTCGTCGTGCGGGCGCAGCCGTAGCCTCACCGGGATGTTCGACGGTGAACCGATCTTCTTCCGCGCTTCGCACGAGTTCCGCGACTGGCTGGAGTGCAATCACGCGACGGCGACCGAGTGCGTGGTGGGCTACTGGAAGACGCACACGGGCAAGCCTTCGCTCCGATGGACCAACGCAGTGCGCGAGGCGCTCTGCTTCGGCTGGATCGACGGGCAGAGTCGCTCGATCGACGACGAACGCCACATGCAGCGGTTCACGCCACGCAAGAGTCGCCGCTGGAGCGCCGTGAACGTCGCGCTCGTGGCCGAGCTCGAGGCTGAGGGACGCATGACCGAGGCCGGACGACGCGCGTTCGCCGCACGCGACGCGACCGAGGAGCCGTACTCGACGTCGAAGCGGCCCAGCGAGCTGCCGCCCGAGTTCGACGAGCGCCTGCGCCGAGACCATCCGGACGCGGCCGTCTTCTGGGACTCCACGCCACCGAGCTACCGCAAGATGCGCGCCTTCTGGATCAGCGAGGCAAAGCGGCCAGACACGCGCGAGCGCCGATTCGGCCTGCTCGTCGAGGCCTGCGTCGCCGGTGAGCGGCTCCCATAGTCCGCCTGTCCGTGGTGCCGCGTCGTTTACCCGGCAGCGAGGATGTGGCGGGCAGGGAGACAACTGCGGTCGCGATATTGGGGTAGCCGAGAACGCTGTCAGCCGTTCGAAGGCGTCGAGCCCGCCTCGGATGCCAGCGGGTTCCTTGG
>JAYSLK010000090.1:0-2469 GCA_043725585.1 Actinomycetota bacterium | reverse complement strand
ATGACCGTCAGACCGACGGGCATCGGCTCGGTCGACACCTGGTGCGCGTCGAACAGCGTGGACGGCGACAGGTCGATCGGACCCCCCGGTCGGCGCCCGCCGATGGCGAGCAGGCCCCCGAGCGCCCCCGACGAATCTCTGCCGCGCACGATCACCGGCGTTCCTGGTGTGCGTGCCGTCAGTTCGTCGTGCGCACGAACGAGCGCGGCACCGTCGACGAGGTCGGTCTTGGTGAGCACCAACAGATCTGCCGCCACGATCTGGGCATGGAGGTGTTCGCGCACCCACTCCGGAAGCTCGCCGGCGACCAGTTGGTCGGCGGCCACGATCACCACCAGGCCATCGAGCACGAAGCCCGCTGACCGCGCCCACGGCAGCATCCGATGCGGTTCGGCGACCCCGCTCAGCTCGACGATCACGTGATCGGGAGGCGTGGGGCGCGACCTGATCTGGTCGAACGCAGCGCCGAGTCCTTCGATCGAGCTGCAGCAGATGCATCCGTCGGTCAGCTCGATCGTGTCGGCGTGCCGGCGGCGCACCAGCGCAGCGTCGATGTTGATCGCCCCGACGTCGTTGACGATCACCGCGACGGGTCGGTCGGCGGACCGCAACAGGTCGTTGATCGCTGTTGTCTTGCCGGCACCCAGGTAGCCACCGATGAAGGTGAGGGGCACCCGCCGCCCGTCCCACGGCAGGAACGCCGGCTCGACGTAGCCCATCAGACGACCTCTGGCACGTCCTCGTCGCGGAGGCGAATCGGCCCGAACCTGTCGGGGCGCAGTCCTTCCTTGCCCGCGTAGAACGCACGCACCCGGTCCATGTCGGCACGGACGTCTCCGGTGAGGTGGATCACCTGTCCGAATCCACCTCGGCGCCGCGGACCGTCGACCCAGGCGCACAACACGGGCACATCGGCCTCGAGGGCGATGCGATAGAACCCCGACTTCCAGTAGTCGGTCCTCGAACGGGTGCCCTCGGCCGGCACCACGAGGTGCAGTTCGTCGCACGCAGCGAACCTCGCGGCGAGTCCCGACACCATGCCGCTCGCCGAATCACGCTGCACCGGCACGCCACCCAGAGCCCGCATGAACCAACCCATCGGCGGACGGAACAAGGCAGCCTTGCCCAGCCAGCGGATCGACAGGCCCGACGCCCGCGCCATCGCCACGGTGACCACGAAGTCCCAGTTCGTCGTGTGCGGTGCCGCGATCATGACGCACTTGTCCGGGATCGGCCGTTCGACGACGGTGGTCCACCGCATCCAGCGCAACACGAGACGGGCCAGGAGCGTGCGCATGGACCGACCCTATCGGGGGGTCAAGAGAGGGTGACTTCAATGGATGGTGACTTCAATGGATGGTGACGGTGCCTCTCGCTCCATCCACGGTGACCATCGCGCCGTCGGGGATGGCATGGGTGGCATCGGCCACCGAGACCACGCACGGGATGCCCAACTCGCGCGAGACGATCATCGCATGGCTGCCCATCGCACCAACGTTCACGATCACGGCCGCTGCAGGGATGAACAGCGGCACCCACGACGGGTCGGTCTGCGGTGCGATCAGCACATCACCTGGCTCGAGCCCGACCGGGTCGGCAGCGTCGAGCACCACGCGCGCCCGGCCGGTGGCCGTGCCGCCCGACCCGGCAGCGCCCTGGAGCACGGTTCCGCTCGCGGCCGCCGCCACACGCTTGGCATCGCGGCGGGTCATCTCCGACAGCGCCGGCACCCGGCCGTTCACCACGAACACCGGCTCGTACGCGAACAGGCCCTGGAACTGCTCCCAGCGGGGCACCACGAGCTCACGCAGGCGTTCCGGCGTGTGTCGCATGTGCTCCAACTCGACCAGGGTCAGCATGAACAGGTGCTCGATCTGGTCGAGGTGTCCGCGCTCGACCCATCGTCGGCCGAGCTCGCGCAGCGCCATGCGCATCTCGCCGATCACCATGATGGTGTTCGTCTTCGCCCGCTCGCGCCCGGCGAGGAACAGGCCAGCCGATCGGTACGCCGCTTCGAACATGCCGGCGGTCTCGGCGTCACCGGCGATCTTGCTGCGAACGGCGGCGAGCGCTCGGTCTCGTTCGGCGACGGATGCCGCGTGCCGCACGGACGGCGCCTGCGCATCGTCGGCCCGCCGCATCAGGTCGATCGCCGCCAGGGCAATGCGCGGCTTCACCTCCCACGTCGCCGAGAGGATGTCGTACTCGTTCTGACCACGCGAGCCGAAGGTCCGGAGGAACTCGGTCACGTCAGCGAGAAAGGTGGTCGAGGCCGGCGTTCCTGCAGCGGCGAGACGATCGAGCAGGTCGTCGAGACCGGCATCGAACGCGGCGGTCAGCTCGTCCGACGCTCGGGCCGTGCGCGACATCGCCCACATCGCGTGCGACGGCGCAGCCGAGTCGACATCGATGCCCGCCAGCAACCCGATGCTCAGCTCCGGCTCGCCGATGCCCTCGCAGATCGCACCG